>JASJAY010000085.1 GCA_030066775.1 Planctomycetota bacterium | reverse complement strand
CGGGCGCGTGACCGACACGGAGGGCCGGCCGGTGCCGGGTGCCGTCGTCACGTTGCACGAGCGGCACCTCATGAACGTCAGGGCGGCGCGGCCGGCGGAGTTGCCGCTGCACCGACGGCCCCCGGCGCTCTATCGCGCCGTGACCGACGCCGAAGGCCGGTACGCGATCGCGGACGTGACCCGCCACGACCTGCTCTTCGTCGTGCGCGCCGCCGGCTTCGTGCCGCGCCGCGGTGATGTGTCCGGCACGCAGGGCGGATCGGAGTTCACGCTCGACGCGGAGCTCGACAAGGCGGTCGAGGTGCGCGGCATCGTGCTCGATGCACAGGGGCGGCCCGCACCGGGTGCGAGCGTCGTCCTCTTGAGCTCCCTCACCGACGCCTCGGCGCTCTTGACCGCGCGCTACGCGGCGACGGATGCGCGGGGTCGCTTCCGCTTCACGACGGTGTGGCGCCCGGACGAGAAGCTCGTCGTCTGGAGCGGCAGCACGCTGTTCACGTGGGACGACCGGCTCGTGGACGGGATGATCGTCCGGCTCCGGTGAGCGCCGGCCTGCTGCGCGGTCCTAGCGGCGGATGAGCTCGCGGCGGAGCTTGGCGAGGTTGTGTTGCGCGGGGCGGTAGTCGGGATCGACGGTGAGGGCGCGCTCGAGGTAGTCCTCCGCGGCGTCGAGATCGCCCGCGTAGAGCGCGTTCAGCCCGAGCAGGTTGTACGGCTCGGGACGATCGGGGTTGAGGCGCAGGGACTCGAGGTACCAGCGCTTGGCCTCGGGCGCCGTCTTCGCGGCCCGGCCCCGCTCGTAGGCCGTGCGGGCGGCCTTCACGTGCGCCGGCTCGTCGCGGATGCCCGCGACGGTCGCGTCGGAGCTGCTGCCGAAGACGCTGCCGCGGCCGCGCTCGCGCTGGTCGGCCATGTAGTCGCCGATCAGGTAGCCAATCAGGCCGCCGGCCAGGCCGCCCACGACGGCTCCGCCGCCTCCACTGGCGACACCGCCCAGGACCGCGCCGCCGATGGCGCCGAAGACCGTGCCGGACAGGCGTTCGTTCATCTGGCACGCCGGCGCGGCGAGCAGGACGACGATCAACAGGATGGCGGCGGCGACGCGCATGGAACGCTCCTCTCCCTCGAGGTAGGGGCAGGAGCCCCCATGTCGGTGGATCGGTTGAATGCGGCGGACTCCGCACCGGCTCTGCGCGATACCATGCGCCGCATGGGCCGCTGGTACCGCTCGCTGTGGCTGCTCCTGGCGCTCGGCGTCCTCGCCGGATGCGTCGAGGTGGAGGAGACGATTCGCTTCGACAGCAAGGGCGGCGGCACGTACCGCCTGGACGTCCGCTGGCAGGCGGACCTCTGGCAGCGCCTGGGCGGGGTCGTTGGGACGGACGTCCTGAAGCGTGTCGAGGGCCGCGCCTTCCCGCTACGGCCGCGGATCTGGCGCAACGCGGTGGCCGGGCTGCCGGGCATCGAGGCGAAGACGATCGAGGCCACGGCCGGGAGCGGCGGCACTCGGCGGCTGCAGGTCGAGCTGACCTTCCGGTCGCTCGAGGACCTCTTCCGGATCGAGATGCTGGCCCGGCGATCGATGCGGGTGACGACGCGCCCGACGAAGGCGGACCCCGAGCGGCGCATCACGACGCTCGAGATGCGTCCGATCACGGCCGTGTCCGTGCTCGATCCCGTGGCGGCGATCTTCAACGCCGCCGACGCCCCGCCCGCGGAGGCGGCACGCCGCGCCACGCCGCGAGATCCGGCGCCGCTCGACCGCGTGGGGCTGAAGGCCGACGAGGCAGACATGGTGCGGCGGCTGCTCGAGCCGGCGCTCGAGGGGGTCCGGTTCACCTTCCGGGTCGAGGTCCCCGGCGTCGTGCTCCGCGCGGGCGGGCAGGCCGTGTCCGGTCGGCCCGAGCACGCCGAGCAGCAGTTCGACTTCGCGGCGCTTCGAAACCCGCGCACGGATCGCCGGATGCGGATGGCGTGGCGCGTGCGGCGACTCGATACGCCGCCCACGCTCGACCACCAGGGCGATCGGGCCGACGCCGTCCGCCGGGAGCCCGGTCGGTGAGCGGCGCGCCGGCGCTGCGGACGCCCCACGTCGAGCTCTTCACCACGGGGCCCGGCTGCACCCTCTGCGAGCGCGCGTGGGGGGACCTGATGCAGCTCGCGTCGACGCTCCGCTTCACCCATGCCAAGGTCGGCCTGACGGAGACCACCCCCGTGCCGCCCGACTACGTGATCCGCGTGCCCGTGGTCCACGTGGACGGCGAGGCCGTGATCGAGGGGCGGATCGAGCCGGCCGACCTGCGCGCGGCCTTGGAGGCAGCCGGCGTCCGGCCGCGTTGAGGCCCGCTCTGCGCGGCAACTACGGACGAACATTCACGCTGGACGGTCCTGCTGGTCGATGGGAGGGACGTGTCGGCTCGGGGATGTGCGTCGCATGTGGCGATGGGCTCCGGACCGGCACGGCCCGCGGGGGCCGGGGTCGCACCCCGGTAGACTCGCGACGACCCGGAACCGGACCCAGTGGCTGACTCCAAGAAGCAATCGACGACTCCCGAGAACGGGACCTCCACCTCCGAGGGCGAGGCCGCGGACGCGATTGCGCGCGCGCTCGGCATGGACGAGGAAGGCACGCGGGCCCGCGCCGAGGGCGGCGCCGAGTCGCTCGGCAAGGCCGGACCGATCGAGCTCGACAAGGACGGCGCGCTGGTCGGCCGCAAGAAGCTCGAGCCCAAGCGCGCGCACCGGCCCGAGACGCCCGACGTCGACCTCGATGACGAGCAGGAGGCCGAGGCCGAGGCGGGCAAGCCCCGCAAGGCGGCGCTGCCGCCCAAGCTCTCCGTCCTGCGCCCCCTCGAGGAAGACGAGGACGCGCCCGAGGCCGACGGCGAGTCGCGCTTCGACGAAGAGATCCGCATCGAGGCCGGCGAGTTCCGCTTCGGGGAGGCCGCCGAGGCGCACGAGGTGCCGGGCTTCCACATCGACAAGTACCCCGTGACGAACGCCCAGTACGAGACGTTCGTGCGCGCGACCGGGCATCGCCCGCCGCTCTACTGGCCGAACGGCCACCTGGCCGAGGAGCTCTACGACCATCCCGTCGTGGGCGTCGACTACTTCGACGCGCTGGCCTACGCGCGCTGGCGCGACAAGGACCTGCCCTTCGAGGACGAGTGGGAGCGCGCGGCACGCGGCACCGACGGGCGCACGTTCCCGTGGGGCGAGGCCAACGAGCTGAACGCCTCGAACACGGCCCGCGCCGGCCTCAAGACGACCGTGCCCGTGGGCATGTACGACGAGAACGTCTCGCCCGATGGCTGCGTCGACATGGTCGGCAACTGCTGGGAGCTCACGCACACGCCGGCGCCCGGCGGCGGCGTCGTGGTGCGCGGCGGCAGCTGGTACGACTTCGCGCTCTACGCCAAGACCTTCTTCCGGTTCGCGGCGCGCAGCGATGCGCGCAACGGCACGATCGGCTTCCGCTGCGTGCGGCGTGACGAAGAGCGCGACGCGCCCCGCGAGGTCGACCCGGCCCACGTCGAGGCCGAGATCATCGCGCGCACCGGGCCGCAGCCGCCCGTGGACCGCAGCACGTGGAACCCCGAGCGCCGCGACCTGGTGCCCGACTTCGCGCGCCTGCGCACCTTCGAGGCCGAGGTCGAGGCCGAGCGCGAGCGCGCGAAGTCGCCGGGCATCGTCAACGTGCCCGTTCCTGAACCGGTTGCGCCCCCGCCGCCGCCTGCGCCGGCCGTCGACGAGCCGGTCGAGGACACCATCGACGAACCTGCGGCACGGGAGCCCACGCTCGAAGAGCGCGTCCGCGCCGAGCAGGAAGCGGTCGAGGAGGCGGGCCTCGAGGCCGCCGCCGCCGCGAAGCTCGAGTCGTTCGAGAAGGCGGTCGAGGCCGGCGAGGCCGGCCGCGAGCACGTCTCGTACGTCGAGGCGCCGCCGCCGCCCGCGCCCGACAGCGCGGCCATCCAGGAAGCGGCCGAGCAGGTGATGCAGGCCGAGACGCTGGAGCGCGCGGCCGCCGCCGAAGCGCCGCCCGTGCGCACGCCCAAGATGCTCTGGTCGCTGGTCGTGCTGGGCTTCCTGCTCGTCGCGGCCGTCGCCTATGTGATCGTCGACAAGATGGGCGCCGAGGAGCCGGTCAAGCCGGCGTCGACCGACGTCGTGGACGAGCCGATTGCCGACGACTACCTCGCCAAGCTGCCGCCGATGCCGGCCTCGGACGCCGACGTCGAGCCGGTGCGTCTGATCGACGCCGCCGACGCGGAGGCACGCGCGGCGCTCGAGGCGGGCAACTGGCTCGTGGTGTTCGTCGACCCCGTGACGGACGAAGGCAAGAAGTCGCTCCAGGCGGCGCACAACATCTCGCTGCGGATGAGCGCGTCCGGGACCCGCGTCGCGCTCGTCGTGCCGCGCAACCTGTACGAGAACGAGGACGGCAGCCTGCCCGGCGAGGTGGAGCTGGCCGAGCGCGTGCAGGAAGCCTGGAAGATGCAGGGCCTCACCGTCGTGCTCGATCCGTACGGCGAGCGGTCCTTGCGCACCGAGCTCGTGGGCCCGGGTGACGGCATCGTCGCCGTGGTCACCCACGAGGGCCGGCTCGAGATGAAGGCCTGGGCGCCCAAGAGCGCCGGCTTCTTCACCGTCTTCTCGCTCGCACCGATCGCTGCCGAGGCCCACGCCCTCAGCCCCGCGCGCTGATCCGCGTCGCTACGGAAAGAGCACCGCGTGCAGCGCCTTGACGGTGTCTGCGCGCCGCTTCTCCGGCACGACGATCTGCAGGTTCGTCTTCGTGGCGCCGTAGGAGATGGCGCGCACCGGGATGCGCTCGCGGCCGACGGCATCGAAGACCCGGCCCGCCAGGCCGGAGGCGCGGCGCATGCGCTCGCCGATGACCGCGACCAGGGCGTTGTCCTTGGCGACCTGGACCTTGCTGAACTCGCGCAGGTCCTGCACGACCTGATCGAGGCCGTCGGGCTTGTCCACGGAGACGGTCACCGAGACCTCGCTCGTGGCGATCAGGTCGACGATCACGTCGTGCGCCCGGAAGGCGTCGAAGACCTTCGCCATGAAGCCGGACTGCCCGAGCATCCGCCCCGAGGTGATGTTCACGAGGAAGATGCCGCTCTTGCTTGCGATGCTCGTGACCTTGAGGCCGCCGCGCGGGCGCGAGGGGCCGATCACCGTGCCCTCGGCGTCGGGCTGCATCGTGTTGAGGATGCGGACGGGGATGCCCTTCTCGACGGCGGGCTGGATCGTCGAGGGATGGATCACCTTGGCGCCGTAGTAGGCGAGCTCGCTGGCCTCGGCGTAGGTCAGCGCCTTCACGGGGCGCGCGTCCGGGACGATGCGCGGATCGGCGGTCAGCACGCCCGAGACGTCGGTCCAGATCTCGACCTCCTCCGCGCCCACGGCGCGGCCGACGATCGTCGCCGTGAAGTCGGAGCCCGAGCGGCCGAGGGTCGTCACGCTGCCGTCCATCGCGCGGCCGATGAAGCCGGTCACGACGGGCACGCCCTTCACGCCGCGCAGGTGCTTGGCGAGGTTGCGATACGCAGCCGGTAGCGGACGCGCGCGGCCGTGGCGCGCGTCGGTGACGAGGCCCGCTTCGTCCGCCTGCACGGCCGTCGCCGGCACGCGACGCTTCTTGAGGTAGGCGGCGATGGCCTTGACCGACATGCGCTCGCCGAAGGCGGCCACCTGGTCGAGCACCTGGGGCGCGAGGCCCGCGGGCAGGAGCTTGAGGCCCTGGAACATCTGTTCGAGGCAGTCGAGCTCCGGCTCGACGAGGGACGGCTTGAGCCCCAGCGCCTCGAGCAGGGCCGTCTCGCGCGCGACGATCGGCTGGAGGTCGGGCTTGCCCGCCGCCGCGGCGTGGGCCCCGTCCAGCAGCAGGTCGGTCACGCCGCCGTGGGCGGAGCAGACGAGGATCGGCCGGCGCGGCAGGCGACCGCGCACGAGCGACACGACGGTGTCGATGTGCTCGCGGTCCCCGAGGGACGTACCGCCGAACTTCATCACCAGCACGGGAGGGCTCCTGGGTCGGCCGCGGGATCCGCCCGCGGCGCCTTCTCTGTGAGTCGGCATCTTCCCCGCGCTCCGTAGCCCGTCATTGCGCTTTCCTGACGGCGCTCGCGGGCGCCGGAGCCCCGCGGGACGGTAGGGCCCCGATTTGGCCCCCCCGAGCGCGCCGCCCGGGGGCCTACGGGCCGGGCCCGTTTTGTAGACTGGGTGCCTACCACTGAACGAATAGACGAGACCCCATGAGCACGAACGGTTCCTCTTCCCTGATCTTCGACTGGAACACGCAGGAGCACACGCCCGACGTCGGCGGACGCTTCGCGCAGGTGGACGACGAGACCCTGCGCGACGGCCTGCAGAGCCCCTCGGTCCGACATCCGGACGAGGAGCAGATGGTCGAGATCCTGCACCGCGTCGCCGCGCTCGGCATGGAGTCGATGAACATCGGCTTGCCCGGCGCGGGCCCGCACGTCGTCAAGACCGCGAAGCGGCTGGCGCAGGAGATCAAGAACAGCGGCTACGACATCCTGCCGAACTGCGCGGCGCGCACGCTCAAGCAGGACATCGAGCCGATCCGCCAGATCAGCGAAGAGGTCGGCATCCCGATCGAGGTCGCGATGTTCATCGGCAGCAGCCCCATCCGGCTCGAGGTCGAGGGCTGGGACGTGGACCACCTGCTCAAGACGAGCGAGAAGGCACTCGCGTACTGCGTCGAGCACGACCTGCCGATCATGTTCGTCACGGAAGACACCACGCGCAGCCATCCCGACACGGTGCGCCGGATCTACGGCCAGGCGCTCGACATGGGCGCCGGCCGGCTCGTGGTCTGCGACACGTGCGGCCACGCGACGCCCGAGGGCACCCGCGCTCTCATCAAGTTCGTGCGCGAGGTCGCCAAGGAGCATGGCCGCGAGGACGTGCAGATCGACTGGCATGGCCACCAGGACCGCGGCCTGGGCGTGATCAACTCGATCGCCGCGTTCGAGGCCGGCGCCGACCGGCTGCACGCGGCGGGGCTCGGGGTCGGCGAGCGCGCCGGCAACACCCCGATGGACCAGCTGCTCGTGAACCTCAAGCTCCTGGGCTACCTGGCGCCCGACCGGGATCTGACGGGGCTGATGAAATACGTCGAGGCCGTCTCCCAATACCTCGATGTGCACATCCCGTTCAACTATCCGGTCGTGGGCAACGACGCCTTCGAGACGGGCACCGGCGTGCATGCAGCCGCCGTGATCAAGGCCCTGAAGCGAGGCGACAACTACCTGGCGAACCGGGTGTACTCGGGTGTGCCTGCAGATCAGTTCGGCTTGGAGCAGAAGATCTCCGTTGGCCCGATGAGCGGCAAGTCGAACGTGGTCTGGTGGCTCGAGCACCACGGGTTCGAGGTCACCGAGGACCGCGTCGACCGGCTGTTCAACGCCGCCAAGGACAGCAATCGGGTGCTTCCGGACGAGACCCTGCGGGAGCTTGCGGAGCAGGTGCCCGCCTAGGGCCGACCCATGTCCGGTCCCCGAGAAGGGAGTGGACATGTTTCGTGTGGTTCTTGGAAGCCGTGCGCCCCTTGCGCCGATGCCCCTCACGGGCGATGCTCGGGGTGTCATGACAGGCCTCGTCTCCAGCTCCCGCGTCGATGGCAACATCGGTCTCGTCACCCTGGCGGGGGAGCTGCGGGTGGAGTCCATCCCGCGCCTCGATGCCGCGGTCGAGGAGGCGAAGCAGGGCGGCGCCCTGCATCTGCTGCTCGATCTGAGCGGCTTGGTGTTCATGGACAGTGCGTCGGCGGGCACGCTCATACGAATCCGCCACGAGCAGATGGAGCAGGGCGCGCGGCTCGTGCTCTTCGGCCTGCAGCGGATGGTGGCCCGTCTCATCGACGCCGCCGGCCTCGGCGACCAGTTCGAGGTCGCGGCCGACGAAGAGGGCGCCCGCATCCTGCTGGGCGGGCTCTGACGCCCACGCGGGGCTTCGCGTTCGGTAGACGTTGGTCACCAGACCGTTGCCCTCTGGGGCGCCCGCCAACACCTGCCTAATGCGCGCGGATGCGCGTTCAAGGCCGTGCCCACGGCGACCGACCGATGGGATCGCCGTGCGGCACGTATTCACAGGGGCGGGCATCCTGGCCATCCTTCCGCTATTGGGAGGCTGCTGCTTCTCGTCCGACTTCTGGGACCGCAGCTGCGTGGTCGGCGGGGAGTACGGCGGCGACCGCCAGGCCCAGGCGCCGGTGCAGCCGCGCGTGCGTACGCCTCAACGCCAGCCGGACTGTGCACCGCCGCAGGCCGAGCTCGATCCCATGCAGCCGGCGCCGGATCCCACGCCGCGCCAGCAGGCACCGCGCGCGAACGATCCGTACTCGCCCTTCGCCGCACGACCGCCGCAGACGCCGCGTCGCCCGAGCCAGGTGAGCGGTCCGACGCGCGAAGACATGGAAGTGCTCGAGGCGGTCAACCGCATCCGCGCACAGCGCGGTCTGCGCCAGCTCACGTTCAACAGCAACTTGTTCGTTGCGGCGCGCGATCACTCGATCGAGCAGATGCGCCACGGGTACATGGGGCATGGCTCCCCGGACAAGTCGCGCGACCAGCTCGGCGAGCGCATGGCGATCGCCGGCTACGACGGACGCGGGTTCGCCGAGGTCGTCGCCTGGGGCTATCGGAACGTGCCGGCCGTGGTGGAGGGGTGGATGAACAGCCGCCCGCACCGCGCGATCCTGCTGGACAAGGACTTCACCGAAGCTGCTTTCAGCCGGGCAGGGCTGTACTGGACGGGCAACTTCGGACTGCCGAGGGCCCGGCGCGCGGGAGGGGCGCGCCGGCCTTCGGCCCCTTCGCGAGCTGCACCGACACCCAGGTCGCAGCCGGCGCCGCGCGCCCAGGCCACACCGCGGCGGGCGCCGCAGATCCCGGATCGCTACCAGCTCCAGCCGCAGCCGCAACCCCGTCAGCGCAGCGGCTTCGGGTGAGGCCGCTAGCCGCGCGCCGTCGGCGCGCGTCGCTCCCGTCCTCGATCTAGCGCTCGTCTAACACCGCGCTCCCCATCCGTCGGCATCCTCGACGCGATGGCAAAGGGCGGATCCCGTTCCGGTTGGCTGATGGCGCTCGTGCTCGTGCCCGTCGTGATGCTGGGGTGGCTTGCCACCCAGGCTGCCGACGCGTTCGACGCGGCCGAAGACGCCCAGGTACGCGCCACGGTCGCGCGTGGCATGGAGGTCGCGCGGGCGGCCGTGGCCAAGGAGCTGGCGCTGCTCGAGGGTGAGGTCCAGCAGGCGCTCGCCGACTCGGCCGCGTACGTCCGGGAGCGCGTGCCGATCGACGGCATCGGGCCGGCGATGGAGGCCGCGCGCAAGCGCATCTGGTTCGTCGGGCTCGATCAGGGCCCCCCTGTGCGGGCCGGCTGGCGCGGGGATCTCAAGCTGATCGATGCGCGGGGGCGTGGGCTGGATCCGATCGAGCACGTGCCGGAAGACGCGTTCGACACCGGCGCTGTGGCACCCGGCTTCGACGTGCTGTTCGCTGACCTCTCGCGAAGGGCCGACGCGGCGTACTACGGCGAGGGCCTCGAGGCGGCGCTGGCGGTGTGGGACGAGGCAAAGGACGGGTTCGCCTCCCCCCTCAACCAGGCCCGCTGCGATGTGGAGCACGCGCGCCTCGAAGTTCGCGCCGCCGATCGCGCCAAGTCGCTTTCCCTCGCGCAGGACAAGGCGAAGGCCTTGGAGGCCGACCACGGTCTGAGCCGCCTGATTGAAATCGGGCGCCCGGCGGTCCTGTTGTGGATGTCCGCCATGCGAACGGACCGCCTCTACCAGCTCCTCATGGATGGTCGCGTCGATCGTGTACCGCTGACGGACCTCGAGCGTGCGCACGTGATCGACCTCATCCGCAACGAGGCACCCGGCACGCGCGGGAACCACCCCCTCGACATGCGCGTTTGGCCGGGTTCCTCCTTCAACGGCGCGTACCCCGTCCATCTCACGGTCGACGTCGCAGGCGGCGCGCGCCTCGAGCTGTGGATCCATCAGGTCCAGATCTGGAACGCGCTCTACCACCGGGTTCGCGACGCGTGGGACATGGCCGAGATCGACTTCGGCCTGGGCACGCGGCACGTCATTCCGTTCTCGGACGGAACGGTCGTGCAGTACCCCCAGCGCATCTTCAAGCAGCACGACTTCGTGTCCGGGCCCGCGGGCTCGCTGGGCGTGCTGGCCGTCGCCTACCGTGATTGGCCGGAGATCGTGCAGGGCCGCCAGACGCGTCGGGTCGTGATCTATGCCGTGGTGGGCGTCCTGCTCCTGCTCACACTCGGCGGCTTCTTCTTCCTGCGCCGGGCGGCGCGCCGCGAGCGCGATGCCCGGCGCCTGCGCGACGACTTCATCGCCAACGTCACCCACGAGGTGCGTACGCCGCTCACCAGCGTGCTGATGCACGCCGAGATGCTCGCCGACGACGAGCTCGACGCGGAGCGCAAGCAGACCTACGCCCGCGTCGTGCACGCCGAGGGCGCGCGGCTCGCTCGTCTCGTCGAGGACATGCTCGACTTCACCGCGCTGGAGAAGGGATCGCGCGCGCTCGAGGCCGTGCCGCTCGACCTCACGGGTGCCGCCGAGCACGCCATCGAGCCCTTCCGCGTCCTGGCCGAGCGCGAGGGCGTCGCGCTGGCGTTCGAGCGCCCGGACGACGAGGTCGCCGCGCTCGGGGACGCGGGCGCTGTCTCGCGCATCCTCGCCAACCTCGTCGGCAATGCGTGGAAGCACGGCAGGCCGTCGCGCGACGGGGCACCGGGCCGGCTGCGCGTGCGCGTCGGTCTGCTCGACGATGTGCCCTTCGTGGAGGTGCGCGACGACGGCCCCGGCATCCCGGCTGCTGAGCGCGGCCGCGTGTTCGAGCGGTTCGGGCGCGGTCGGGCTGCGGACACCAAGGACGGCGCCGGGCTTGGCCTGGCGCTCTCGCGGGACCTGGCCCGTGCGATGGGGGGCGACCTCGTCGTGCAGCAGGATGGCGTCGAGACCGTCTTCCGGCTGCACCTGAAAGCGATGTCGGGGATCATGGGGGGCTAGTGGTGGAGATCAGCGTGGCGGCGATGCAGAAGATCCTGATCGTGGAAGACGAGCAGCCGATCCGCGACGGGCTCACGCAGAAGCTCGAGTCGGAGGGATACCGCGTCACCTCCGTCGAGACCGTTGCGGAGGGCATCGCCGCGCTCGAGGGCGGGCCGGACCTGGTGATCCTCGACCGTCGCCTGCCGGACGGCGAGGGCCTCGACGTGCTCCGCTCGGCCCGCGGCAGCGGATCCAAGACGCCGTTCATCGTCCTGTCGGCGCGCGGCATGCCCGAGGACCGCGTCGAAGGCCTCGAGGACGGCGCCGACGACTACGTCACCAAGCCCTTCCACCTGCGCGAGCTCTTGGCGCGCGTGAAGAACGTCCTCTCCCGTGCCGACGAGGGCGTGCCGCTGGAGGGCGGGCGCATGGCGTTCGGCGATGCGCTGCTGGACGTCGGCGCGCGCGTGCTCCTGCGCGGCGGGCAGGAGGTGTCCCTCACCAAGCTCGAGTTCGACCTCTTGCACTACTTCCTGAAGAACCCGTCGCGCGCCATCTCGCGCAACGAGCTGCTCGACCGCGTCTGGGGCTACGACCGCTACCCCACGACGCGCACCGTCGACTTCCACATCCTCACCCTGCGCAAGAAGATCGAGGCCGAGCCCCGCCGCCCGAAGCACGTCGTCACCGTCCAGGGGGTGGGCTACCGCTTCGAGCCTTAGCTTCGGCTCGGCGCCCGTACACTGGCGCGCCCCGCGGAGGAGGTGCGCATGCGCGTCGTGTGGATCGTTGCCTTGGTTCTCGTGCTGGCCCCGACCGCGTTCGGCGAGCCGCCCGCGCCCATGGAGGACCGCGTCAAGATCCTCGAGGTCGAGATGCGTCGTGGCCCGGCCGAAGCGCTCAAGCCCTTCCTCACGAAGGAGGCGCACAACCTCTCGCGCTGGTACGCGATCCGCGCGCTCGGGCGCATCGGCGATCGGGGCAAGGCGCCCGAGATGCTGGCCGAGGTGCTCGCGTCGGACGTGGGACCGCTCGAGGGCGCGCTCTGGGCTGCGGGCATCGCCCAGACCGACAAGCTCTACGACGCGATCAAGAAGCACATCACCAACATGGACGCCACGGCCGGGAACCCCGGCGTCGCGGGCGCCGCCGCCGAGGCGCTCGGCTGGACCGGCAAGGCCGACGCGATCAACGACTTGACGCCGCTGCTTGCGCACCCGGCTTGGCCGGTGCGGCGCGGCGCGCTGATGGGTCTCGCGCGACTGCGCCCCGAGGGCGTTCTCGAGCGTGTCGCGCCCTTCGTGCACGACGAGCACGAGCTGGTCCGGAGCGCGGCGGGCTTCGCCTGCTGGATGATCGCCGGTGCCCGCGCGCGTGCGGCCAAGGCCCAGGACAAGGACTGGGACGGCGACATGCGCGTCGCCAAGCACTTCCTGCCGCTCCTCGAGGAGGCGTCGCCCGACCGCCGTATGGACGGGCTGCGGGCGCTCTCCGCCCTGCTGCCCAAGGACCTCGAGCTCGAGAACCTCGACGAGGTGGTCGCCGCCTTGGCCGACGACAAGGACCCGCGCGTGGTGCAGGACACGATCTGGCGCCTGCTGCGCGCGCGCAAGGGTGAGGTGGCCCTGTCGTTCCTCGCCCAGGCGCTGGGTCACGCGGACGCGAAGGTGCGCCAGATGGCGGCCGAGACCCTCGGGCAGCACGCGTACGACGAGTCCCAGGCGATGCTCGCGAAGGCGTTCGCCGCCGAGAACGACGCACGCGTGAAAGAGGTGCTCGTCCTCGAGCTTGCGCGTGTGGGCGACGCGGCGACGTACGCGGCCTGGGCCGAGAGCGATGCGCGCAAGGACCAAGTGGAAGCAGCGCTGCGGCAGCTGACCGACGTGCAGGTCCTCCTGCTCCGCAAGGAGGCGGACGCCGTCGACCGGCTGCTGGCTGCCGCCTCCGAGGGCGGCATGCACGCCGTCGCGATGATGACGCTCCTGGGCGGGCTGGAAGACCGCGACGATCCGAAGATCGAAGCCTGGCTCGGCGAGCAGTTCCGGGGGGCGGGCCCCTACGACATCCCGGATGCGCACGTGGCCGCCTCGGCGATCAGCCTGATCGGGACGAAGACCTACTGGAAGCTCCTCCCGATGCTCAAGCAGACGGGGTCGAGCGAGGACCGGGACGTGCTCCACGACGAGGTGCGCCTGGCGATGGCCGGTGCGCTGGGCGACTTCGGCGCGCACGAGAGCTGCAGCGCCGCGGACCGCTCGTGGATCGAGGCGTGGCTGCGCCAGGCGATGTACGGCGACCGATCGGCGTGGGTGCGGGCCCGGGCCAAGGCGTCGCTCGAGAAGATGGACATCGCGGACCTGCCCGAGGAGGACGTCCTGCCGCCCACGGACTGGAAGGGGCTGCCCCGACCGACGACACCGGTGCTCGGCCTCGATCTCACGAAGGGCGACGGCGCGTGGCTGTCCGAGCGTGAGATCCTCCAGCTCGCCGACGCTATCTTCGCGCAGCGGCCCCTCCTGCGCTTCGAGACGACCCAGGGGACCTTCGATGTCGAGCTCGACGCGGAGAACGCACCTGTACACGCCGTCAGCGCGCTCCTGGCGGTGCACGCCGGCGTCTACGACGGCACGCGCTGGCACCGCGTCGTGCCGAACTTCGTGATCCAGGGCGGCGATCCGCACGGGCACGGCGCCGGGAACGGAGGCTGGTTCGTACCGGACGAGATCACGCGCTTCTCGTACCAGCGCGGTGCGCTCGGCATGCCGAAGAGCCGCAAGGACGACGGCGGCTGCCAGCTGTTCTTCATGCACACGCACTACATTCCGTTGGACGGGCGGTACACGCGCTACGGAATGGTGGTGGAGGGCATGGAGAGCGTGGACAAGATCCGCGTCGGCGACACCATCACCAAGGCCAGCATCGTCACGAAGTAGAGGCGCTCATGGACACCGTTCCCTTCTGGCAGGTCGACGCGTTCACGTCGCGGGTCTTCCACGGCAACCCGGCCGCCGTGTGTGTCATGGACCACTGGCTGCCCGATGATGTGCTGCAGCAGATCGCGGCCGAGAACAACCTGAGCGAGACGGCGTTCCTCGTCGCCAAGGAAGGCGGCGGCTATGACCTGCGTTGGATGACGCCCGTGGCCGAGGTCGACCTGTGCGGTCACGCCACGCTCGCCTCCGGCTGGGTGGTTCTCAACGAGCTCGAACCCGACGCGGATCACGTCGAGTTCGAGACGCGCAGCGGCTCGCTGACCGTCGCGATGAACGCGGACGGCTACGTGATGGACTTCCCCGTGCGTCGGGGTGAGCCGTGCGACGCGCCACCCGGTCTCGAGGAGGCCATCGGGCTGCCGCCCCAGGAGATCTTCGAGACGGACTTCAACTACCTCGTCGTGCT
>JASJAY010000227.1 GCA_030066775.1 Planctomycetota bacterium | reverse complement strand
GACGAAGACGAGGGCCGCTGGTACCTCGCCGTCGCCCAGCCCGGCCAGGGCTTCGGCGCCCCCCTTCCTCTGCACGAGGATTACAACGGCATCGGCGCGGGGAAGCTGGCGCTCAGCGAGAGCGGGCTCCTGACGATCCTCTACAGCGTCTCGGGCACCGAGTCCGGCACCTGGGCGCGCCAGTACGTGCCCGGCCAGGGCCTCACCCCGGCAGCCGACATCTCGGGCATCAGCCGGCCCGTAGCCGGCAGCCTCTCTTACGACGCGCTCAACGTCGAGACCAACGAGCGCGGCGACGCCGTCGCCGTGGCGGCGATCTCGGTGCCGGGCGGCGGCCAGACGATCCGCGGCGCGCTGCTTCCGTTCGGCCGACCCTGGACCCTCGGCGTCGAGCTCGCCACCGAGCCCGATCGGCCGACCGGGCGTGAGGTGAGGATCGTGATCGAGCCGTCCACGGGCGCGTTCATCCAGTGGATCGCCCAGGTGGCGACGTCGCCCGACCCGATCCACTATGTGCTGCGCACGCGCCGCCTGCGGTCGGACGGCACGCTCGGCAACGTGGGCACCTACGGCGGGGCCCGCCAGGACGTGATCGCCAACACGCACCTGGCGATGACGCCCGAGGGCAAGGGCCTGCTCGTGTTCGACAAGCTCGGCGACGGACTGGGTGTGCCCACCGACGTCTTCCACGCCTTCATCAACTAGGCACCGCGTGGAGCAACTGCACGGGGCGTCGTCCACGGACGACGCCCCGCGCGCAATTCGAGCGCGCGCTAGGACTACGTCTCGGCCGCGTCCAGCCGGGCCCACTCTTCGTCGGTGATCTGATCGACCAGCGTTGCGGCCGACATGTTCTCTTCGAGGTGCGTGATCGAAGACGTGCCCGGAATGGGCGCCATCGCGGGTGAGCGGTGAAGCAGCCAAGCCAAGGCCACGACGTAGCGCGTCGTGTCGTGGGCCGCGGCCACCTCGTCGAGGACTTCGCCGACGGCGCCCAGGTCGCCGGCCCCCACCGGATACCAGGGGATGAAGGCGATCCCCTCGGCGGCGCAGACGTCCACGAGGTCGTCCCACTCGCGGTCTCCGACGTTGTAGCGGTTCTGCACGCTCACCACGGGCGTCATCTGCTGCACCTCGCGCAGCTGTTCGACGCTCACCTCCGACAGCCCGATGTGCTCGATCTTGCCCTCTTGGCGCAGTTCGAGCATGGCACCGATGGTGTCGGCAACGGGGACCCTCGGATCGATGCGGTGCAGCTGGTACAGCGGGATGCGTTCGAGCCTGAGGCGCTTCAAGCTGCCCTCGCAGGCGGCGCGGATGTGCTTGGGATCGCCGTGGATCTTCCATTCGCCGGGCCCCGTGCGAATGAACCCCGCCTTCGTGGCGATCACGAGGTCGTCCGGATAGGCGTCACCGAGCGTCTCGCCGATCTGCCGCTCGTTGACCTCGGGGCCGTACGAGTCGGCCGTGTCGATGAAGTCCACGCCCAGCTCGATCGCGCGCCTGAGGACCTGTCCGGGCCGCGCAGGGTCGGGGTGCTCACCCCACACGCCTTCGCCAGTCAGGCGCATGGCGCCGAAGCCCAGGCGGTGCACCGTGTAGGTGCCGATCTGGATGGTCCCGGATGTGTTGAGCTCGGTCATGGGGTCTCCTTCGGAGCCACGGGCGGCCGTGCTGTTGGGCGCGCAGTCTGCCAGAGGAGGAGCGAATCACGAACCCAGCAAGCGAGCGACGGCCCCCACCGGCGCGTTGCCTGATACGTTGGCTTCCGCGCAGCCTGTCGGAGGGGGATCCATGCAGCGCGTCCTCGCCTTGATCGGCGTCACGGTCTTCGTCGTCCTGCTTGTGTGGTCGCTCGGCTCGAGCCCCGATGAGCGGTCCGACGGTTCCTTCGATGGTGACGTGCCCGCCGATCCCGACGCACAGCCCACGCTCGAGGCACAGCCTCCGCTGGTGGTGCCCGAGGTCGTCGAACAGCCCGCCAAGGCGCCCGAGGGGCCCGGCGCGATCCGGGGCCGTGTGGTCCGCGGGACCACGCCGACGCAAGCACGCATCGAGATTCGCAACCTCGCCGGCGCCCTCACGGGCAAGCGCTCCCTCGCGCGCCCGTTCTACGCCGCCGGGCCGCCGCTCGCCGCGATGGAGTCGGGCGAGGATGGAAGGTTCCTGATCACCAACCTCCCGCTCGGCGCCTACGAGGTGCGCGCGCTGGCTCCGGACGGCGCCATCGGCTGGGAGCGAGCCTACTGTCACCCAGGCACCCTGGTCGGCGATTGCTACATCGGGCTCATCGAAGGAAGCGAGGTGCTCGAAGCGCGCGCGACCTACGCCGACGGCCGGCCGTTTCGTGGCTACGTGTCGGTGTCGGCGGGAGGGGGTTTCCGATACAGCTACCTGCCGGAGGTCGAGACGCGGGAAACGGGGGACTTCCGCGTCATAGGCATTCCGAAGGGCCCGTTCCGGTTGCGCTTCTTCGTGCCCGACGTCTTCAGCTCGTGGTTCACCGATCTGGAGGCGCCGCTCGCTCCAGGGCGCGTGTTCGTCATCGACGCGGGGCTAGAGACCCGTTCCGGACGCGTCATCGAAGACAAGACGGAGGTGCCCATCCCCGGCGCCAGCATCGTCTACGACAGCGGCAGCAGCGGGGCCCGTCGCTACACGTCAGAGACCACGAGCGCAGACGACGGCACGTTCCAGCTCACCCTGCCCGGTGCGACGGCCAGCCTCTACGTTCGTGCCGCGGGTTTCGCCACCGTCCAGGCGCCGGCCCAGGAGGGAAAGCCCCTTGTCGTGCGCATGAAGCGCGTGGGGCACGTTCACGGACGCGTCGTCGAGGAGGAAAGCGGCTCTCCCGTTCCCGGCGCTCCGGTGCACGCATGGAACTGGCACACGTACGACACGAAGAGTCCGCTATGCGTGAGCGATGCCGACGGTCGCTTCGAGGCCGACGTCGGGCCCGGCAAGGGGATGATCTATGTCCTCGGTGCGGGATGGGTGTCGGCGACGCTTTCGCAGATGACCGAGCGCGGCGTGAACACGACCTACCTCGAGGCCGGCCAAGGTGAGACGGTCGAGACCGTGGTCGAGGTGGTGCGTGCCGGGAGCGTCGAGGGCATCGTGCTCGATGCGGAGGGTGAACCCGTCGCCGGCATGGCTGTCGCGATCGAACACCCCCCGCGATGGCAGGGCTTTCGCACCACATGGCTCCACGGCGATCTCGTCGCGACCGTCACGGCCTCTGACGGTCGCTTCGATATCGGGCACTTGATCCCAGGCTTCACCTACACCGTCGTCACGCGCCCGGTGGAGGGACTCCCGGCACGATCCGAGCCGTTCACCGCAGTCGCCGGCGAGACGACGCGCATCGAGATCCGCCCAGGCGAAGCCCGCTGGCTCACGGTGCGCGTGATCGACAAGGCAACGAGACAACCGATCTCGGGTGTCACGCTGAGCGCCGTCCAACAACCGCGACACAGCGTGGGTGGCATGACTGGTGCAGACGGCACCTTCCGGCTCGGACCATTGCTGCCTGCGCCGCTCTACCTGACCGTTCGCCACGCCGAGTACCTACCGCCGTCCGGTGCAAGCGGGCCTGCGTTTCGGCGGGGGCAGCAGCTGGCCGATCCGGGGCCCGCGCCCGAGGTCCGCGTGATCGAGCTCGAGGCGGGCGGGTTCATGGCTGGCGTCGTCCTCGGTGTGGACGGCGAGCCGGTCACGAAGGGCTACCTGGGTGTGTACCCCGTCGGCAAGTCGGCGACTCGTGGTCTCGGCCTCATGGGCCTCATGCAGATGCAGAAGACCGGTGCCTTTCGCGTCGGTCCGGTGGCGAGCGGTACGTACGACCTCGTGCTCGTCGAGCAGGCGGAGGGCCTGCGCTACAAGGAGATCTCGCGCTGGACCACGAAGACGGGCGCAGAAGGCCTGCGCCTCGTCGTCGACCCGTCGCTCACCGAGAAGGACGAGGACCAGGTCGTCTTCCGCGTGCTGGGGCCCGACGGCAAGCCGGCCAGTGGCCACGCGAGCGTCTACGGTCGTGCGCGGACCTACATCGGCACGAGCTGGGTGCGTGAGGGCCGTGTCGTCGTTACGGGAGCCGAGCCAGGCGCCGTGGCGTGGGTCGAGATCCGCGGACCGAAGAACGCTGCCGGCAAGCCGCTGGGCGGCGTGGTCCACGGCCCGGTGAAGCTCGAGCCCGGTGTCCACGACATCCAGCTCTCCGCGGCGCCCGAGATCACGGGGCGCGTGCTCGATCAAGACGGCAAGCCCGTCGCCGGCCTTCTCGTCCGGACGATGCTCATCCTGCCCGACGAACTGTCCTCTTTCGCGTCGACGTTCGCGGTGCCCGCCGCGCGAACGGACAAGGCCGGCAGCTTCAAGCTGGCGAGCGGTGCAGCGGGCGCTCGTCTGGTGATGGAGCTGCCCGCGAAGTATGCGCTCGCTACGGCGGTGGAGGTGCCGCCCGGAAGTCGCGAGGTCGAGATCCGGCTCGCCGAGGGGCAAGAACTCGACGTCAGTGTCCTCACGGAGGAGGGCGCCCCGATCCCAGGCGCGCGGGCCATCGCCTCACTCGCGCACACACCGATCAAGCGCAGCGCGGCGACCGACGAGCGTGGCGTGGCACGCATCAAGGGGCTGGAGCCCGGTGCGACGTATCGGCTCGACATCCTGCCGCCGCAAGGAAGCACGGATTTCGCCGACGAGACGCTCGAAGCATGGAGCGCATCCTCCACCTCGATCACGCTGCCTGCGGGAGGGCGCATCGAGGGCCGCGTCCTGCAAGGCAAGGGACCTCTGGGCTGGGCCACCGTGTGGTGGAAAGACCGTCGAGGTCAGTGGCGGAAGGCCCAGGCGGACAACGCCGGTCGCTTTGCGTTCACGGCGGCGACTGGGGGGCCAGTGGCCCTCATCGCCGGGCAGCCTAGTGCAGCCAGCCGCGATACCGCAGGACCAGCGATCGAGGTCGAACCCCCCGCCCGAGACGTTGTGCTGAAGGTCCCCAAGTAGGGGGCCCGTCCCCGGACAGCCGGCTCCTCGGGCTCGACATCGGCCCCGGAGCGTGCGCACAATCGCGGCGTCGAGTCGGAGGAGGAGGATGCGGATGTCGCGATCCTGGGCCTGGTTGCTGCTGCTCGCAGTACTCGTTGCGGGCGTGTCCCTGTGGAACACCGATCGATCGGAGGCGGAGGAGCCGGACGCGAAGGCGAAGTCCGCTGCCGCGTTCCAGCAGGTGGCGCGCGTCTTGCGCCATCCCCGGTGTCTCAACTGCCATCCCTCTGGCGACCGTCCGCGCGTAGGTGAGAAGGGGGAGCTCCACGCGCAGAACGTGCAGCGCGGGCCGAAGAACCACGGCATGCCCGGGATGCACTGCGCGGCCTGCCACCACGCGACGAACCAGGAGATCGCCCGGGTTCCCGGTGCGCCGCACTGGTCACTCGCACCGCGCTCGCAGGGCTGGGAGGGCCTGGACGACCACGACCTCGCCGTGGCGCTCAAGGACCCCAAGCTCAACGGCGGCCGCTCCTTGCAGGACCTGCTCAAGCACGTGCGCGAAGACAAGCTCGTCCTGTGGGGCTGGGATCCCGGCCGCGGCCGCGCGCCGGTCCCCCTGACGCACGCCGACTTCGTGAAGGCCTTCGAGACCTGGATCGCGAACGGCGCGGTGGAACCCGCCAAGGGCACGACCAGCCGCTTCGGCGACGGCGACAAGTAGGGAAGGGACGAGAAGCGATGAATGTCGAATTCGAGCTCAACGGCGCTCCCCGCCACGTGGACGTCCCGAAGGGGACGCCCCTTCTCTGGGTGCTTCGCGACACCCTCCAGATGACCGGCACCAAGTTCGGCTGCGGCCGAGCCCTGTGCGGCGCCTGCACCGTGCACGTGGATGGCCGCTCGGCGCGCGCCTGCGCGTTCCCGATCGAGTACGCCCAAGGCAAGTCGGTCCGCACCATCGAAGGTCTCGA
>JASJAY010000084.1 GCA_030066775.1 Planctomycetota bacterium | reverse complement strand
CAGCTCGAGATCTCGGGCAACGGCACGTTCGTCGGCAAGGCCGAGATCCAGGGCAAGGTCGTCGCGACGGGCAAGGCGATCGCGCTTCGGACGACCGACGGCGCACGCTTCAACGTGGCGGAGCTGACCGGCACGTTCGACGGCGGCCAGGCGGAAGCGGAGTCCACCTTCACCGTCGATCTCGACGCCAAGGAGGTGGTCTTCGAGCAACGCGGCGAGACGGGCGTGATGCGCTTCGCCGAGCCGACCGTAACGATCGACGCGAAGGGCGCGTACCAGGCCAAGGCCGAGCGCGTCATCGTGCGTGAAGCCAAGATCGCCGCCGGCCGCTCCCTGAGCGCGGTGGCGAGCAAGCCGTGGATGGTCGCGTTCGGCGAGACGGTGACCGCCCAGGGCGTGGCGACGATCAACGCCGACTTCGCACGCCTCGGAAGCGTGCGCTCGCTGTCGAGTCAGCTGGAGCGGATCACGTCGGGCCGTCTGGTCGCGAACGTGAACGCGCGCCAGGGCGAGGGGCTCGACGTCAGCGTGGGCGCGCGGATCGTCGGGCTGACGGTCGCGTCGCCGCTCCGGGGCGGCGTCCCCTACCGCGAGCCCGACCTCACCGTCCAGGCACGCTATGCCCAGGTCGGCGCATCACAGCGCATCGACCTCTATCGCCTGACGAGCGCGTTGGCCTCGAGCACCGGCACGAGCACGAAGGCGCCCCTCGTCATCCGCATGAAGCCGGGCAACCTGATCGTGAACGGTCCGGTCGGCCTGCGCCTGAACCTGAGCGCGCTCTCGCTCCTCGCACCGGACCAGCTCGGTCTGGAGCCGCGCGAGACGATCGACGGCCAGATCGAGCTCACCGGGACGGCGGCGGGCGACGGATCGATGAGCGAGCTGACGGCGACGCTCACGGGACGCGGCGTGCGCCTGCCCGGGCGCTGGGACAGCGGCCGCACGCCGGGCGCCCTGAAGTCCACGATCCGCGCGAAGATGACCCAGGCCGACCTCACGCTCGCCGTGAGCGAGCTGGTCGGGTTCGGCCTGATGAACGGCACCGGCTCCGTGCGCCTCGTCTCCGAGAACGACGCCATGCGCATGGGCCCCGGGACGTTCAACGTGGGGCTCAACGTCGCGGTGGCGCGGCCGTGGCTGCGGCCGCTCCTCGGCCTCGACGTCCAGACGCGCCTCGCCGGCCAGGTGACCGTGCAGCTCGGAACGCAGGAGCGGGACGGCGGGCTCGCGCTCAAGGGCACGACCTACGTGCAGAACCTCTTCTATCAGCCCACGCCCGCCGACGTGCCGCTGAAGGACAGCCGCATCAGCGTCGACCACGACGTCTGGCTCGCCCCCGAGGGCGAGCGCAGCAAGCTCGCGCGTCTCGTGCTCGGCGTCACCGGACTCACCATCGACGTCTCGGGCTCCTCGTTCGTGCAGGCGGAAGACGGGTTCGACCTGGACCTCCAAGGCACCTTGCGCGGCGACGCATCGCGCCTGGCCCCCACCGTGGCCGCCCTGATGGGGCCGGACTACGCGGACATGCGCGGCGCCGGCGCGATCCAGGGCACGTTCAAGGCGAGCGGCAGGCCGGCCCAGGGCGGCAAGGACCTGCTCATGGACGTCGCGCTCACCGCGGGGTCGTGGACCTCTGCGGGGCTCTCGATCGCGGAGACGCGCGTGAACGCGCGGCGCGCAGCGCTCGAGGATCCGATCACGGCGGCGATCAACGCCACGTTCAACAACGGGCCGACGTCGATCACCGGCACCTACGCGCCGGGGCCGGACCGCAACCCGTGGACCGTCGTGCTCAACGCATCGCGCGTCGACACCTCGAGCCTGATCGTCGACCGCGGTCCCGCGCGCTTCCTCGCATTCGCCCTGCCCGCCACGCTCCCGAGCGACGCCAGCGTGCCGGTGCTCTCGGGCCTGCTCGGCGCACGCCTCAACATCCAGGCCGCCGACCTCGCCGACCCCACGATGCTCGACACGCTCCGCGGCAGCGGCCGCATCGAGATGGAGCAGGGCGAGATCAAGAACTCCACGCTGTTCCGCAGCAGCGGCGGCGGACCGCTCGGCAAGGCCCTCACCGCGCTCTCGGTCGCGGTTCCCGAGGTCGGGCAGGTCGTGAAGTCCGTGAGCCGGGCGCTGACGTTCCAGACCCTCGAGTCGATCTTCTCCATCGCCGGTCGACGCGTGAACGTGCAGCGCACGCAGCTCACGGGCCGCTACGTCAAGCTCCTGACGAAGGGCGTCGTCACGTTCGAGCAGCAGGTCAACCTCACCACGGACTTGACCTTCGAAGGCAGCGCGGGCCGTCGCGTCGAGAAGTACCTCCCCGATCGCACCGTGCCGCTGCGGGTGACGGGCAAGCTGCCCAATACGTCCGTCACGCCGAACCTCGATCTCTCGAAGCTGGCCGGGCAGGGGTTGCTCGACAAGGCCAAGGACCTGATCGACAAGGACAAGGCGAAGGACGCGCTCAAGGGGTTGAAGGATCTGATCAAGTGAGCGGCAAGCCGCTCCCTTGATCAGCCCTTAGAGCTTCTCAACCATCCGCTTCGCCGCCGGGCACTCCGTCTCCCCGCAGCACGTCGCCGCGCGACGCCGCACCACCCACCGCCAGCCGATGTAGGCGAGCGCGGCCAAGCCGATGCCGAAGGCGATGATCTCTTGAGCGGTCATGGGCCGAACCCCAATAGCGTACCGCCCTGGAACACGAGCAGGGCCGCGACATAGGCGAGCGCCGTCATGTAGCCGAACATGAACAAGGGCCACCGCCACGAGTTCGTCTCGCGCTTCACGACGGCCAGCGTGGCCATGCACTGGCAGGCGAGCACGAAGAAGACCATCAGCGAGATGGCAGAAAGCACGGAGTGCGCTGGCGTGCCGTCGGGTCGCTTCGCGTTCTGGAGCTTCTCACGCAGCGCCAGGGACTCCTCGTCCGCCTCCCCCACGCTGTAGATGATGCCCATCGTCGAGACCAGCACCTCGCGCGCGGCGAAGCTGGCGATCACACCTACACCCGTACGCCAGTCGTAGCCGAGCGGTTCGATCACGGGCTCGATGAGGTGCCCGAGCCGTCCGGCGTAGGACTGCTCGAGCTGCGCGCCGGCAGCCCAGTTCTCGACCGCCTCCGCCTCCTCCCCGGCTGCAATGCGCGTCTCCGCTGCGCTCTCGATCGCCTCGTCCCTCGGGAAGTAGGCCAGGAACCAGAGCACGATGGAGATCGCCAGGATCACCGTGCCGGCTTCGCGGATGAAGACCCACGAGCGGCCGGCCATCGTGCGCACGACCTGCGTCGCCGAGGGACGCGTGTACGGGGGCAGCTCGAGGATGAAGGTCGACTTCGCGCCACGGAAGAGCGTCTTCCCGAACACCCACGCGGCGAGGAGCGCGGCGCCCACGGAGAGCGCGTACATCGAGAGCAGGGTGATCCACTGGTACCCGTGCGGAATGAACGCGCCGATCAGCAGCGCGTACACGGGCAGGCGTGCGCTGCACGACATCAAGGGCGCAACCATGATGGTGATCATGCGGCTCTTGGTGTCGCGCATCGTGCGCGTCGCCATGATCCCGGGGATCGCGCAGGCAAACGAGGACATGAGCGGCACGAAGGCCTTGCCGGAGAGCCCGACGCCCTTCATCACGCGATCGATCAGGAACGCAGCCCGCGCGAGGTAGCCGCAGTCCTCCAGGATCGTGAGGAAGAGGAAGAGGATCGCGATCTGGGGTACGAAGATGATCACATTGCCCACGCCGGCGATGACGCCGTCCACGAGCAGGTCCGTGAGCATGCCCTCGCCGAGGGCACCGGCCGCCAGGGCGCTCAGCCAGCCCATCCCCGTCTCGATCCAGTCCATGAAGGGGCCGGCCCACGAGTAGACGGACATGAAGATCAAGCCCATCACGCTCAGAAAGAGCACGGGACCGAGCAGCGGATGGGTCAGCACGCGATCGGCGCGCTCCGAGGCGGTCGGACCGTCCGTAGCGCCGGGGGCGCGCGCGATGACGTCTTCCAGCGCGACGTCGATCGCCTGGTATCGACACTCGGGCTCGAGCGAGACGGGGTCCAGCCCCACACGCAGGAGCGCATCGCGCGCAGCGATCAGCGCCCTGCGACTCGTCTCGCCGCCTGCGGTGAGCAGCGCGTCCTCGGCGTCCGGCGAGGTCAGAAGACGCAAGGCCGCGCCCTCGGCCGCCGCCTCCCCCACGATCGGGACGAGCGCCGCGGCCAAGGGCCTGAGCGCTTCTTCGCCGGCCGGAGGCAGCCGACAGATGCGAGCCGGTCGCTGCGCTTCGTCCAGCGCCGCGACGAGCGCGTCGACGTTCACGCCGGTGCGCGCGTTGACGGGAACGACGGGCACGCCCAGCTGAGCGGAGAGCGCGGCGCCGTCGACCTCGTGCCCTTCGCGTAGGGCGACGTCGACCATGTTCAGCGCGATCACGACGGCGACGCCGGTCTCCATCACCTGGGTGGCGAGGTAGAGGTTGCGCTTGAGCGCGTTGGCCGCCACGACGACAACCACGACGTCGGGGCGCGGCACCCCGTCTTGCAGACCGAGCATCACGTCGCGGGCGACGCGCTCGTCGTCGGAGTCCGACGCGAGGCTGTAACACCCGGGAAGATCGAACAGGCGTCCGGTGCGTCCGTCCGGTAGCGCGAGCGGCGCCTCGACGCGCTCGACCGTGATGCCCGGGTAGTTGCCGACCTTGCGTCGGAGCCCGGTCATCGCATTGAAGAGCGAGGTCTTGCCCGAGTTCGGGTTCCCGGCGATCGCGACGACGGGCCCTGCGACGCCGTCAGGGGCGTTCGACGAGGATGGCCTCGGCTTCGGCGCGGCGGAGGGAGAGGTGGTAGCCATGCAGCTCGACTTCCATGGGATCGCGGAACGGAGCGAGTCGCACGACGCGCACCCGGGTCCCGGAGACGAACCCCAGCTCGAGCAGCCGGCGCCGCAGGTCGGTGCCGCTGCGGACGGCGCGCACCACGCCGACATCACCGGGGCGGAGGTCACGCAGGCTCGTCCCGGCGGCCTTGCTGGCCGCCGTCGAAGCACCTTCGGGAACGGGGACGGCGGGATTCATCTTGAGAACGATTCTCAAGGTATGCCCCGGCGCGCGAAGACCGCCGAAGAACCGAGAGCCCTGTGCGGACCGGTTCAGACCTCTTCGCGGTGGACCCGGACGGACAGAGCGCCGAGCCGGCGCAGCAGACCCGAGAGCGCCGCCCACGTGTCGTGGGTCTGGATCGCGATGCGGACCTCCGTACCGACCGCACGCGCATGCGGGCCGATCTCCCAGTCCACGTCCTCGCCGACGCGCCAGGCATAGTCGGCCGTCGTCACGCCGAAGCCCTCGAATGCGGGCGGCGGGATCTCCTCCTCGCCGCCCCCGATCACCCAGCCGAACCAGCGGTTGAGCGCATCGGCCACCTCGCGCGCCACGAGGTCGTCCACGAAGCGTGCCTCGACGGCATCGACGGGGTGTTCGGTCTCCATGCGCGCAAGGTACGCGGGGCCCCTCGCTCCGGCGACGTCCCCCGCGGCGCCGCGCTCATGCGCGGCACGCGACCGCCGCCACGACGGAGACGGCGCCGGCTCGGCGCAAGGCCAACGCCGCGGCCCGTGCCGTCGCGCCGGTGGTGAGCACGTCGTCCACCAACACCACAGCGCGCCCCCGGACGTGTCGAGGGAAGGCCACGTACGCGCCGCGGACGGCGCGCCGCCGGCCTGCACGCGACAGGCTGGTCTGCGCCGGCGTATCGCGTCGCTTGCGCAGCGCCCGCGGGCGACACGGCAGTCGCACCCGCCGAGCCACGGCCCGTGCGAGGAGCGCCGCTTGGTCGTAGCCGCGCTGACGACGACGCCGCGCCGAGAGCGGGACCGGGACGAGCAGGTCCCCCGGCAGCCCGGGATCGAGCAGCCGCTCCGCCAGCTCCTCGGCGAGAAAGCGGATGGCGCCGAGGCGTCCGCGGAACTTCAGTCGCACCACGAGCTCCCGTGGGGTGCCGGTGTAGGCGTGCGCTGCAACGACCGCGTCCAGCGGCTCGCGGCCCGTGAGCGCCGGCGTGCCCAAGGCATCCGCCGCGGCCAGCGGGCCGACACACGCCGGACAGCCGCGCGCCCGATCGGCCTCGTGGGGGCCGACGGCCCGGGCGCAGCGTGGGCAGCGCAAGGCGGGTGCAGGGATGCGCGCACAGCACAGCGTGCAGAGCGGCAGGGCGTCCGTCCCGGAGGTGGGCCCCAGGCAGACAAGGCAGCGTGGGGGCAGCACGAGGTCGCGGAGGCCCCGCCCGAGGTCACGGAGAACGGGGGAAAGGCGGGCAATGGAGGCCATCCCCCCGTCCACGGATGGGACCGCGATGTGGTCACGCGGATACCAGCCGGAGCGCCCCGTCGGCGACGCAATCAGGGACGAAACAGGCGCTGCAGGTCCAGCGCGGCGCGCAGATCTGCCCAATCCGCTAGTTCCGCGAGCGCGACCAAGCCGATAAGGACCACCCAGCCCCAGGCCAGCCAGCGCGCCCATTCACCGCCGCCGCTGACAGCGGGCAGACCTTGGTCGCTGTCGAGGGAAGGAGCGTTGTCCGGTGCCTGTTCGTCGGTCATGCTTGGTTCCCCGCGAGCGGCCGTACGATGCCGTCATCCCGCGTAACGGAGACGCGCAGGAAGATATGCCCACCGTCCGCCACGCGCACCTCCTGTTGCCGTCCTCTCTCGGACTGCTCGAGTACGACGTGCTGGAGGACGCCGTCTTCGTCGGCCCCGCGCCGCGCGGCGGGCTGATGGCCCAGCCGGCCCCCTTCCGCGAGGCCAAGGTCGCCCTGACGCGCACCAACTCGGGCTATGTCGCCAAGCCCCTGCCGGGTGAGGTCCCCCCGGAGATCAACGGCCGGGTCGTGACCGACGCCGTGCTCGGCGACGGCGATCGCATCCGCATCGGCGACCAGGTGGTGCTCTTCCGCACCGATCGCGGGCCTGTGCGGAGCGCCCCCCCCGCCGCCGCGGCGGCTGCGGCTGCGGCTGCGCGTCCGGCGGGACGCACGAACGGCCAGCGCGGTGCGCGCCGCAGCAGCGGCGAGCGCCGGGCCGAGAGCCGCTCGAACGCCCTCATCAGCCTGCTCGCGGCCGCCATCATCCTCGCGGCCGCCGTGCGCGCCGTCGGGCACCTCAAGACCATGAAGGAGGCGCGCGACAGCAAGCAGTCGATTCCGACCACGCCGAAGGTGATGGAAGAGGAACCGTCGCGCGCGTCGCGCAACCTGCTCGCCGTGCTCGACTACGAGCGCAGCAACCCCGAGCGGCTGTCCGAGGCGGCGAAGCGCTACCGCGCGTTCATCGACCACCACGCGATGGACGCCGAGGCGGAGATCGCCCAGGAGCGCCTGCGCGAGCTCATGGAGCGCTGGGGCGAGCGCGAGGTGCTCGCGCTCGACGAACAGATCGAGCAGATGATCGCGGCGCAGCAGTTCAACCGCGCCGAGCGCGTCGTGCGCGAGTTCGAGGAGCGCTTCGGCGCAACCCGCGCCGGACCGCGCGCACGCTACGCCCGCGAGCGCATCCGGACCGAAGCCCGCACCGCCCTCGACGAGCTCAAGCGCATGGCCGCGGTGCTCGTGCAGAAGAACCCCAAGCAGGCGGTGAACCTCCTGGCCGGCAGCGGGCTCTCGTACCCGCCCGACCTCGCCATCGAGGTGGCGGACCTGCTCGCCGTGGCGCGCAAGAAGGCCGATGCGGAGAAGGGCACGCGCCGGCGTCCCGGCCGTCGACCCAAGCCGCCGGCGCCGCGTGAGCCCGACCGGCCCGCCCCGCCGCGCGAGAGCCCGCCGCGACCCGACTCAGGCGACGCCGGCCCCCCGCCGGGTGTGAACGCCGAAAAGGAGGCGCGCGACGCCTGGCAGGCCGCGCGCGACGATTTGCTCAACGGCAAGTACGCCGATGCGCTCCTGGGCTACACGCTCATGGTCCAGCGCTACGGCAAGACGGAGCTCTACCAGGCGAACCGGAAGTACATCCAGCTGGGCCTCGAAGCCGCGCGCGTCGGCAAGGAAGGGCCCAAGGCGCTGCTGAAGGTCGAGGCCGAGGAGCGGAACGGCCGCCTGACCTTCGAGTACACGTTCAACACGTTCGAAGAGCTCGACGACTGGACGCAGGAGAAGCCGTTCACGAGCGAGAAGGACCTCGACATCAAGCACGAGCGCGGTGCCGTATCGATGGCCGGCACGAGCGGCCTGCTGCACCCGATCGTCTTCCTGCCGGACGTGCGCGTCGAAGCGAACGTCACGGCGGACGTGGCGCACGACTTCGGGCTCATCGCGCTCGAGGAGTCCGACAGCTACCGCGCCGTCCTCTTCAACGTCAACAACACCCGCTTCAAGCTGAAGAAGAACGACAACCAGAAGCCCAACCCGGGCCACCTCCTCTGGTACGTCGGCCAGGGCGTCTGGAAGGACGCCGACGCGGATGCGCACGGGTACATCAAGATCGCCGAGCGCCCCTCGTCCAAGCTGAAGGACGGCGACCGGGTCAAGCTCGAGCTCGAGCGCGGCGGCAAGGACCGCTGCGAGGCCGGCTTCGGCGCCGCCTCCGACGGGGTCCACCTCAAGGGCAACGTGCGGGGCGACGACGGCAGCACGATGGGCTCCGCGCGGGTCGGCGTGTTCGTCGACACCGGCATCGTGCGCGTGCACCAGATCAAGATCTCGGGTCGGGTGGACATGGCCTGGTTCAAGGACCACGTCCAGTGGCTCGCGAAGGGCGATCCCGGCCCGCGCGACTGATCCCCGATCGGCTCTAGAGGCGCTCCCAGAGCTTGTCGCCCACGATGACCTCGCGCCAGGGCTTCACGTCCTTGTGCTTGCCCACCGGAAGGTCCGAGTCACGCACGTGCAGTGTGATCTGCTTCGTGGCCGGGACGGACTCGAGCACGGACCGGTCGTGGTACTCGCTGAAGTAGAACGTGCTCCAGCACGAGCCCTTCGCGGAGATGTTCTTGGGCGGATCCTGCAGCCGCCCCTTGAGGTAGAGCGTCACGTAGGAGCCGACCTGGATCGTGCCGTGCACGTCGCCGTCGATGACGACGGTGGCGTAGCTGCCGCAGTTGATCGTGCCGGTGACATCGCCACGGATGTGCAGGTAGGCATAGCTCTGCACGTCGATCGTGCCGTCCATGTCCCCCTCGACACCGACGCCCGTGTACGACTTGATGGTGAGCTTGCCGTCGCGCGCGATCCCCTTCTCGGCCAGGACCCCGCTGTAGCGGGTGGTCGTGATCTGGGTCGTGAGCGGCTCGGGCAGGGCCACGTAGCTGCGCCGCTGGAACGTCAGCTCCTCCGGCAGCTCGGTGAGCGATTCGTACGAGCCCGTGAGGAACGACCGGAACGAGTCACCGGGAATGCGAGGCGCGTTCTTGACCGCCTCGAGCAGCGCCTTGGCTGCGACACTGGCCGGGGCCGTGCGCGGCTGGCCCTCGATGAGCACCCGACCGCCGTCCTTGACCACCGGTACCTCGGCGTAGGCGATGCGCACGCTGCGCTTCCACGCGCGCGGGTCGCCTTGAAGCTCGACGACCCGCACCTTGAAGACGCGCCCGCCCGACGACTGGATGAGCGCGATGCCCGTATTCGCGCTCGTGGCGCGCGTCGTGAGGGACGCGTTTCGATCGGGCAGATCCTCTGGCGCGTCGGCGAGCAGGGCGTACACCTGCGCCGCGGACAGCTCGTCCTTGCCGACCGTGAACGGCATGGGCACGCGCACCGCCCCGTGCGGGGTGCGCAAGACCGTCCCGTACCGGATGTCCTGGCAGACGACGTCCACGGCCTCTTCGGCATCGTCGTCCGCGAACGGTCGGACGCCGTCCTCGCCCAAGACGTAGGCATCACCGATGCGCAGCACGGCCTCCCCGGCCGGGAACGGCGCACCCTCGGCCGCCGTCGTGGCCGGGGTCGCGTCCTCCTTCGCCAGCAGCATCGGCGGCTCGGCCGGTACTTCCGTGGGCTCCGGTCGATCGGCTACGGCCGCCTCGATCGAAGCCGGCGGCGTACCGTTCCCGGCCTCCTGAGACCCGAAGAGGATCATTCCCCCGACACCCAGCAGAGCGCCCAGGGCAAGTCCCGCGGCGAACAGGCGCATGTGGCCTCCTTCCTCGACTCGGCTTCGGCTGCGCTCTTGGACGCACGATACCGCCGAGCCGTGCAACGAACCTCGACAGCGAACCGGCTCGGGGGAGCGGAATTGCGCGGCTGCACCGGATCCAGATCTCGGGTCGGGTGGACACCTCATGGTGTAAAGGGCGTGTGCAGTGGCTCGCGACGGGCGATCCGGGGCCGCGGGAGTAGGACACGCGCCGGGTCCCCCCTCGCGTCGCGGGCGGGAGGCAGCTGTGGCCGCACGAGCGAAGGGCCCGAAGTCGATCACGGTCGGTGGTCATCTGAGCGCGGACGCCGCGCTGCGCGGCGCGGTCGCGCCACATCCCCTGAAGATCGGCGCGCGCGCCAAGCGGCGCGTCCGCGCGTCGGCCAAGCGCATCCGTGAGGCGGTGGCAGCCGGGGAGTGGGTCTACGGCGTCACGACCGGCTTCGGCAGCAACGCCGACATCCAGGTCGACGAGAAGAACGCGGCGGTCCTCCAGCGCAACCTGCTCGTCAGCCACGCGTTCGGCGACGGCGAGCCCTTCGACGACGACGTCGTGCGCCTCGCGCTCCTGCTGCGCATCCACGCGCTGGCCCAGGGCTACTCGGGCGTGCGCGAAGAGACGCTCGCCGCGCTCATCGCGCTCTACGAGAAGGACGTGCTGGCCGTCGTCCCGTGCCGCGGCAGCGTCGGCGCCAGCGGCGACCTCGCCCCGCTCTCGTTCCTCGCCCTCCCGCTCATCGGCGAAGGCAAGGCGCGGCTCGGCGGTCGCACCTACCAGAGCCGGACCGCGCTCAAGAAGGCGGGCCTGGCCCCCGTGACGCTCTCCTTCAAGGAGGGCCTGGCGCTCGTCAACGGCATGCAGATCACGCTCGCCGTCGCGCTCTTCGCGCTGGCCGAAGCCGAGCTGCTCGTGCGCACGGCCGACGTCTGTGCCGCCTTGACGGCCGAGGCGCTCGCCGCGCGCAGCGAGTCGTTCGACGCACGGCTGCACGAGGTCCGACGCCACGCGGGCCAGGGCATCACCGCGGCCCACATCCGCAAGGTGATCCAGGGCAGCAAGCTGATCGACGTCGAGCACGGCGTCATCCCCGGCAAGCGCAGAGCACCCCAGGACGCGTACGGCGTGCGCTGTGCCCCCCAGGTGCACGGCGCCGTCCACGACGGCCTCGGCTTCGTGCGCGACACGCTCAGCGCGGAGATCGACGCGGTCACGGACAACCCGCTCGTCTTCGACGACGACATCCTCGCCGGCGGCAACTTCCACGGCGAGCCGGTCGCCCTGGCCGCGGACCACCTGAAGCTGTGCATCCACGAGCTCGGCAGCGTGAGCGAGCGGCGCACGGCCACGTTGGTAGACCGGCACATGAACGAGGGCCTGCCCTCCTACCTGACGCCCAAGCGCGGCCTCCACTCGGGTTTCATGATCCCGCAGTACGTGGCCGCGGCCCACGTCTCCGAGTCGAAGACCCTGTGCTTCCCCGCGAGCGCGGACTCGATCCCGACGGGCTCCAACATCGAGGACCACGTGAGCATGGGCCCGATCGCCGCGCGCCGCGCACGCGAGGTGGCGGGCCTCGTGACGACGGTGCTGGCGATCGAGCTCATGGCGGCGGCCCAGGCCGTCGATCTGCGCTCCCAGCGGCCCGGCCGCCGCGCGCAGGCCGTGGTGGACCTCGTCCGGACCGTCGTACCGCGTCGCGTCGACGACGAGCCGTGGGACGACGCCCTCGCGCGGGTGAAGGCGCTGGTCTCGAGCGGCCAGATCGCGAAGGCGGCAGGGGTGTAGGTCGTCCGAATCGGGACGCGGGCCGGATAGGATCCGGCCATGGCCGACTTCATCCAACCGCGCACGCTCAAGGGATTCCGCGATCTCTCCCCCGACCAGGCGTATCGGCGAGCGAACCTCGTCCGCGCCCTCGAGGACGTCTTCCGCTCGCATGGCTACGCGCCGATCGACACGCCGGCGATGGAGTACGCCGAGATCCTCAAGGGCAAGGGCGGCGAGACCTCCGACAAGGAGCTCTTCGAGTGGACCGACAAGGGCGGTCGCGAGGTCGCGCTGCGCTTCGACCTCACCGTGCCGCTCGCGCGCTACGTGGCCGAGCACCAGGGCAAGCTGACCTTCCCCTTCCGGCGATACCACATGGGTCCCGTCTGGCGCGGCGAGCGCCCGCAGCGCGGTCGCTTCCGCGAGTTCTGGCAGTGCGATGCCGACATCATCGGGCCGGAGACCGCGACCGCCGATGCCGAGATCCTCGTGCTGATGATCGACGCCTACGCGGCGCTCGACGTCGGCAGCGTCACGATCCGCGTCAACGATCGGCGCGTGCTGACCGGCATGCTCGACAAGCTGGGCGTGCTGGATGCGGCGGTGCCGGTCCTGCGCGCGCTCGACAAGCGCGAGAAGCTGGGCGACGAGGTGAGCCGGCTGGAGATCGCCGAGGTCGAGGGACTGACCGAGTCGGCCGCGGACCGCATCCTCGACCTCACCCGGAAGCGGGCGAACGACGACGAGACCCTGGCCGTCCTGAAGGACGCCGTCGGCGACAACGAGCGCGGCCTGGCCGGCATCGAGACCCTCGAGCGCGCACGCGAGCTGGTGGCCGCCGCGGGCAAGCCGGCGTCCAGCCTCGTGATCGATCCCGGCATTGCGCGCGGGCTCGACTACTACACCGGCATCGTGCTCGAAGCACAGCTCGACGCGCTACCCGACATCGGCAGCGTCGGCTCGGGCGGGCGCTATGACGACCTCGCCGGCCTGTACACGAAGTCGCGTCTGCCGGGCGTCGGCTGCTCGGTCGGCATCGACCGTCTGCTCGCCGCGCTCGACGAGCTCGAAGCGGGCGGTCGCGGCGCGGCACCGGCCGTGCTCGTCACGAATCCGGGCGACGAGCGCCTGCCCGAAGCGTTCCGCTTCGCGGCGGCGCTGCGGGCCGCGGGCATCTCGTGTGAGGTGTTTCCCGACACGGCGAAGCACAAGGCGCAGATGCGCTATGCCGACAAGCGCGGCATCCCCTACGTGGTCACGCCCGACGAGGGCGGCACGTTCTTCTTGAAGCGCCTGAGCGACGGCGCCACGCGGACCTGCGCGAGCGGCGCGGACGCCGTGGGCTGGATCGCTTCCTGAGCCGAGCGCCGGCGGTCCCGCGTGCCGCGACACCGGCGTCTGGTACGGTTCCGCCATGGAAGACCCCCGCCCCCTGATCGAACAGCTCCCCAAGGGCAAGCACGCCATCTGCGAGTGCGGCCAGACGAAGAACGCGCCGTTCTGCGACGGCAGCCACCAGGGCACCGGCCTGCGGCCGTCGATCGTCGACGTGGACGACACGGGCCGGACGATCGCCTGGTGCACCTGCCGGACGAGCGGCAACATGCCGATGTGCGACGGCAGCCACAAGAAGCTCTGGAAGAACCCCCCGCCCCCCAAGCCGACGACATAGAACGCGCGGTATGAAGACCCGCATCCACCTCAGTCTGATCGTCGCACACGGCGGCTGCTGCCCGTGAGCGGCGAGGACGACCGTCTGATCGATCTCGAGGAGCGCTACATGCACCTCGAGAAGCTCGTGGACCAGCTGAACGCGATCGTCACCGAGCAGCAGACCGAGATCGAGGCGCTCACACGCCAGCTGAAGGTGCTCCAGGAGGAGGTGCAGAGCGCCCCCGATGAGAACACCGGCGAAGAGCCCCCGCCGCCCCACTACTAGGCAGCGACCGACCTAGGCGACCTGCGCGCCGTCCGCGGGGCCGAGGCGACGCACGAGCTCCCTACGCAGGCCATCGAACGTGACCGGCTTCGCGAGGTAGCCGTCCATGCC
>JASJAY010000226.1 GCA_030066775.1 Planctomycetota bacterium | reverse complement strand
CGCGCGCGCGATCGCAACGCGCCGGCGTTCACCGCCGGACAGCACGCTGGCCGGTCGGTCGGCGAACGCCGAGGCGCCCAGCCGCTCGAGCCAGCTGCCGGCCGCCTCCGCGTCCCGTCCCGCCGCTGCGAGCGCCCAGCGCACGTTCGAGAGCGCGGTGCCGCGGAAGAAGTAGGGGCGCTGGTGGGCCAACGTCACCCGCCCCGGGCGGAGCAGCCCCTCCGCCGCGCCTCGGGTCGGCGCCTGCAGGCCGCCGATCACGCGCAAGAGCGTCGTCTTGCCGCTGCCGTTGGCGCCGGTGATGCCCAGGCGCTCCCCGGGCTCGATGTCGAGCTGATCGAGCACGAGCCCGACGGTGTCGGCGAAGCGCACCTCGATGTCGCGGAGGCGGATCACTCCTTCTCCTCCTGTGACACGTAGTGCGCCACGATCGCGACGGGAATCGCGAGCAGGCAGAGGATCAGCCCCAGCGCGAGCGCCATCCCGAAGTCGCCTTGGCGCACCTCGAGCATCGCGTGCGAGCTCAGGGTGCGCGTGTCCCAGCGCACGTTGCCGCCCACCGTCACGGAGATGCCCAGCTCGGAGAAGCACCGCGCCAGCGCGACGAGCCACGCCGAGAGCAGCACCATGCGTACCTCACCCAGCAATGTGAAGAACGTGCGCGCGCGGCCCGCGCCGAGCGTGCGCGCCGTCTCCAGCGCGCGCGGGTCGTACTTCGCGAGCGCGCCGTAGGCGAAGGTGCCCAGGATCGGAAACGCGAGCAGGAACTCGCCGATCACGATCGCCGTGCGCGTCGCGTAGAGGTCCAGGCTCCCGAGCGGGCCGTGCCGCGAGACGAACCCGTACACGAGCACGCCGATGAAGATCGTCGGCACGAACATGCCGATGCGCAGCAGGAAGGCCTGCAGCTTGTGCCCTCTGGGCTTGCGCAGCGCCAGCCACGCGCCGTACGGCGCGGCCGTGAGCACCGCGAGCACGGTGGCCGACAGCGAGCAGACGAGCGTCACCCAGACGGCGTGCCACGTCTCGGCATCGCCGCTGACGATGAGGTCGATCGCGCGCTTGAAGCCCTCCCCGAGCCAGTCCACCGCTTCGTCCTTCCCCTAAGGTCTTGCGTTCGGATGGAAGAGCGTCTCCCCGTCGACCCGGAAGGCGCCGATCAGCGCCTGCCCGCGTTCGGAGGTCAGCCAGTCCATCAGCCGTCGTGCGCCTGCCGCATTGCCGCCCGGATGCCGCTCCGGATCGACGAGCAGGAGGCCGTACGGATTCCGGAGGGTCGGGTGGCCTTCCACGAGGATCTCGAGGTCGAACGGCTTGCGTTTGCGAACGGCCAGGTAGGTGCCCCGGTCGGTGAGCACGTAGCCCTTCTTCTCGTCGGCGTAGATCAGGCAGGCCGCCATCCCGCCGCCCACCTCGGTGTAGCCCTCGAGGCCCTCGGGCTCGATCCCCGCGTCCTTCCACAGCGCGCGTTCGCGGTGGTGGGTGCCGGAGCGGTCTCCTCGGCTCACGAAGAGCGACCCCGTATCGCGGATCTTCAAGAGCGGGTACAGGGTCCGCTCGAATCCGCGGATGCCCGCCGGATCCGATGGGGGACCGGCGATCACGAAGTCGTTGTACATGACGTCGCGCCGCTCCGAGGCATGGCCCTCGGCGAGGAACGCGTCCTCCAGCGGCCGCGCGTGCACGAGCAGGATGTCGGCGTCGCCGTTCTGCCCCGCGGCGAGCGCGCGTCCGGTGCCCACGACCATCGGCTTCACGCGGATCCCCGTCTCCTCGGTGAACGCCGTCAGCAGGTGGTCCACCAATCCGCTGTTCGCCGTGGACGTGGTCGTGGCCAAACGCACGGGTTGGGCTTCCGGCTCGGCGCAGCCGACCAGGAAGACGAGAAGGAGCGCGCGCCACATGGCGCCCAAGCCTACGCGGGCTCGACCTTGAGCGCCGAGAACTTGAACGCGGGGATCTTGCCGAACGGATCGAGGGCGTCCGAGGTCAACAGGTTCGCCGACGCCTCGCGGTAGTGGAACGGGATGAACACGCTGCCCTTCGAGGTCTTCGTGCTCGCCCGGGCCTTCACGCGGATGCTGTTGCGCCGCGTGGAGAGGCGCACCATGCCGCCGTCCTCGACCCCCAGCGCCGCCAGGTCCTCCGGGTGCACCTCGCAGAACGCCTCGGGGTTGATCGCGTCGAGCGCCTTCGCGCGACGCGTCATCGAGCCCGTGTGCCAGTGCTGCAGCGTGCGGCCCGTGTTGAGGATGAACGGGAAGTCCGCGTCGGGCATCTCCTCGGGCGGAAGCACTTCCGCCGGCGAGAACTTGCCGCGCCCGGTCGGCGTCGGGAAGCCGTCGCCGAAGAGCACGACCTCGCCCTCGCTGTTCTCGGGGTCGGGGCACGGCCAGAGCTTGCCGCGGCCCAGCAGGTGCTCGTAGCGCAGGCCCTTGTAGCTCTCGGTCAGGTCCGAGAACTCGATGAACACGTCTTCGATCCGCTCGTACGACTGCGGGTAGCCCATGCGCGTCATGACGTCGCACAGGATCTCCCAGTCGAGGCGTGCCTCGCCCGGAGGCGTCAACGCGGTCTGGCCCAGCTGCACGCGGCGGTCCGTGTTCGTGAACGTGCCCGTCTTCTCGAAGTAGCTCGTGGCGGGCAGGACGACGTCGGCGACCTCGGCGGTCTCGGTGAGGAAGATGTCCTGCACGACGAGGAAGTCGAGGTTCATGAACGCGTCGCGGGCGCGCTGCACGTTCGGGTCCGAGAGGAACGGGTTCTCGCCCATGATGTACATGCCCTTGAGCGAGCCCTCTTCGGCTGCGTGGGCGATCTCGACGACCGTCATGCCGGGGTTCGGATCGAGACCCACGTTCCAGGCCGCCTCGTACTTCGCGCGCACCTCCGGATCCTCGACCGGCGCGTAGTCGGGGAAGACCATCGGGATCAGGCCCGCGTCGCTGGCGCCCTGCACGTTGTTCTGGCCGCGCAGCGGGTGCAGCCCCGTGCCGGGACGGCCCACGTTGCCGGTCATCAGGCACAGCGAGATGAGCGAGCGCGCGTTGTCCGTGCCGTGCAGGTGCTGGGAGATGCCCATGCCCCAGAACACGAGGAACGCGTTGGCCTTGCCGATCGTGATCGCGATCTCGCGGATCTTGTCGGGCTCGATGCCGCACATCGGCGCGGCGATCTCCGGCGTGTAGCGCGCGACCGTCTCCTTCAGCGCGTCGAAGTTCTCGGTGTACTGCTCGATGTACGCGCGGTCCTCGAGGCCTTCCTCGAGGATCACGTTCATGATCGCGTTGTAGAAGGCGACGTCACCGCCGGGCCGCAGGCGCACGTACTCGCCGTGGTCGGCCAGCTCGGGCCGGTGCGGGTTGACGATGATCAGCTTCGTCCCGTTTCGCGCAGCCTCCTTGAAGAAGGTCGCGGCGACCGGGTGGTTGGCCGTCGCGTTGGAGCCCGTCACCAGCGCCACGTCCGCGTTGCGGATGTCGTTGTAGACCGTCGTGACCGCGCCCGAGCCGATCGTCTCGAGCAGGGCCGCGACGCTGGAGGCGTGGCACAGGCGCGTGCAGTGGTCCACGTTGTTCGTCTTGAAGACGGCGCGGATCATCTTCTGGAAGAGGTAGGCCTCCTCGTTGCTGCACTTCGCGCTGCCGAAGCCGGCGAGCGCATCGCCGCCGTGCTCGTCGCGGATCGCGGAGAGCTTCGAGGCGACGAGCTCCAATGCCTCGTCCCACGTGGCTTCGCGGAACGCGCCGAGCGCCTTCTCGTAGTCGGGGTAGACGCCGTTCGTGCGCGTGCCGTCGTCCTTGCGCTGCATCGCGCCCGTCAGCGCCTGCTTCGGGTAGTGCGCGTCCTTGCGGATGAGCGGCTTGGTCAGGCGGTGCTTGTGCGTCGCGTAGTCGAAGCCGTAGCGGCCCTTCACGCACAGCCGCGCCTCGTTGGCCGTGTCCTCGCGACCTTCGGCGTAGACGACCTTGTTGGCTTCCTCGTCCACCTTGTAGGTGAGCGCGCAGCCGACGCCGCAGTAGGGGCAGACCGACTCGATCTCCTTGAGCGGCTTGGGCTCGATGGCGACCGTGATCGGCTTGTTGATCAGCGCGCCGGTCGGACACGCCGCGGCGCACTCGCCACATTCGACGCAGGTCGACGCACCCATGGGGTTGTCGAGGTCGAAGCCGATGCGGGCCGAGTAGCCCTTGCCCGTGCGGCCGATGACCAGGTTCGACTGGATGTCGTCGCACGCGCGCACGCAGCGGTCGCACAGGATGCAGGCCTGGTGGTCGACGGCGATCACCGGCGACGAGTCGTCGACCGGGCGGCCGTTGCCGGCGGGGAACCGGGGCGTCTCGATGCCGTACTGCCGCGCCAAGGCGAAGAGCTGGTCGTCGCCCGTGGTGGCCTCGCGGGCACTCTCCTCGGGCTGGTCGGCGAGCAGGAGCTCGGTCAGCGTCTTGCGGTTGCGCTCGACGACCTCGCTGCCCGTGCGCACGACCATGCCTTCCTCGCACTCGCGGACGCAGGACGCCACGAGCGTGCGGGCGCCTTCGACCTCGACCACGCACATGCGGCAGACCCCGACGGGCTCGAGCTTCTCGTCGTGGCAGAGGACCGGGACGTCGTGCCCCATCTGCTTCGCCGCGTCCCAGACGCTGGTGCCTTCGGGCACCGTGATCTCGGTGCCGTCGATCGTCAGCGTGATGCTCATGGGCTCGTCGCTCCGGCGGGGAGGGGCACGTCGGTCAGGTCCAGCGCCTCGAGGTTCGCTTGCGGTACGGCGCCGTCGTCCGTCCAACCGCGTGCCTGGTAATAGGTTCGGATCATACGATCGAGATCTTGGGGGCTCAACGCGGCCCCGGCCGCCGTTCCGGTCGGAAGGGCCTCGCCCAGGAATCGCGCGGGCAGGGTGTCCTCGGCCCGGGTCCAGCCCTCGCGCACGTTGAAGAGCTTCTTGAGCGTCACGATGCGCTCGCCGATCCGCACCAGCTCGGCCCCCGTGACGTCCCAGCCGGTGACGACCGAGAGCATCTGGGCGGCCTCCGCCTCCAGGTCCTCGAAGGCGTGGCGCAGGAACTTGCAGAGGATCAGGCTGTCCAGGATCGCGGCGCGGGTCTCGGTCGCCGCGGCCGCCGGGCCCTTGCGCTCGTCGGCGCGGAGCCGGTCGGCGCCCGCGCGGAAGTCCTCTTCGTAGGCGCCGGAGCGGTTGTGGTCGGCACCGCGGGCACCCACCGCGAGCCCGAGGCCCATGGCCTGCAGCGCCCGCGGCTCGTAGCCCGGCAGCTCCAGGCCCTTCACGTGGCACGCCCACGCCTCGGCGCCGCCGCCGATCTGCTCCGCGGCCCGGCGCGACCCTTCGGCCAGCTGCGCCCCGAGTCCGCGGCGGTGGCCGATGTCGTCGAGCAGCGCGAGCACGCCCTGGGTGTCGCCGAACGCGGGGGCGTCGGGCAGCACGCCCTTCTCGCGGCACTCCATGGCGAACGCGATCGTGCCGCCGGAAGAGATCACGTCGATCCCCAGCGCGTCGCAGCGCGCGGCCGCCTCGAGCACGGCGTCGCGATCGTCGATGCCGCACAAGGGGCCCAGCGCGAACACGCCCTCGTACTCGAGCCGCACCTTCGCGCCCGACTTCGAGGTGAACACGTGCTCGCAGCCGATCGTGCAGGCCGCGCAGTGCTTGCGCACGCGCCCCGGCTCGGCGTGGAAGGCCTCACCCGACACGGCCTCCGCGCCCTCGAACGTGCCCGCCTGGAAGTTGCGCGTGGGCAGCGCACCGAGCCGGTTGAGCACGAGCACGTTGGCGATCGTGCCCAGCTCGCGGTACTTCGCGGTCCCCGCGCCGAGCGAGCGCTTCGAGAGGTCCTTGGCCAGCGTCAGCACGGCGTCGCGATCCGCCAGGTCCATCTTGCGCGTGCCGCGCGCGAGCACGCCCTTCAGCCGCTTGCTGCCGAACACCGCGCCGGTGCCGCCGCGGCCTGCATGACGGCCGTCGCCCGAGACCGTCGCGAATCGCACGAGGTTCTCGCCGGCG
>JASJAY010000083.1 GCA_030066775.1 Planctomycetota bacterium | reverse complement strand
GCCAGACCCGCGGGCGCCGGCGCCGCATCGAGCGCGGCGTCGCGTGCGTGGACGAGGTCCGCGACCGTGGCCCGGAGCGCCGGGTCCTCGGCCAGCCGGCGCTCCACATCGGCGCGGGCGTCGGCTTCGAGGGATCCGTCGACGAAGGCCGCGAGGGTCTCGTCGTCGAAGGGCTGCTCAGAGGTGGGTCGATCGGGATTCGTCATGGGTCTGACCTCCGGATTGGAGGGCTCGGGACTCGGGATCCGTACAGGGAGCGGGGAAGCGATTCATCGGGCGCACGACAGGGGGCGTCACGGCGGCTCGGCCGGAAGGAAGGTGCGCAGGCGGCGCCGCGCACGCTGCAGCAGCGGGCCGATGGAGTTCTCGCGCAACTCGAGCAGCTCGGCGGTCTGCGCGTAGGTCAGGCCGTCCACCTCGACGAGCTGGAGCAGCAGGCGGTCGCGTCCGGGCATGTCGCGCAGCGCCGCGCCGAGGCGCTCAGCACCGTCTCGGGCCGCGCTGGCCTTCGCGGGCGTCTGCGTGTCGCCGTTTCGGTGCGTCGGCGCGAGACGCGCCTGGTCACGGACGTGCGCCACCACGCGGTCCTGCACGCGCTTGCGGCGCAGGCGGTCGAGCGCCTCCCGCCGCGCGACCGCGACGAGCCAGGTCGAGAGCTTGGCGCGCCCGCGGAAGCTCTTGAGCCGGCGTCGGTCCTCGGCCCAGAGCTTGGTGAACACGGCCTGGACCGCGTCCTCGACCTCGGTGTCCGCCGCGGCGTGGCCCGCGCGTCTCAAGACGGAGCCGACGGCGGCGTAGAGCAGGTCGACGTGGCCGCGGACGAACCCGTCCCAGGCGTGCGCTTCGCCGGCGATCAGGCGACGGACCAGGGCCTGGTCGTCCACGCGCACTCCTCCTCTCGGTCCACGACGGTACCGGACGCGGGTTGGACGGGTGGCCCGACCCGGTCCGTACACCCCATTCGACACGAAATCGGGAGGGTGAGTTCGAGCGGGCGGCTATTTCCGCGAGCGCTTGGCGTTCCGCTCGAACTCGGCGTAGAGCTCGCGCTGCCGCGGGCTGAGCCAGACGAGCGGGTCCTGCTTCAGTCCCACGGCGCTGTTGACCTTCGTGGCCTGGGCGGCCTCGAGCGGGAAGCCGTGGAAGAGGGACTTCTTCAGGTAGTAGTGGCGGTCCTTGTCCTTGGCCGGCGTCGAGGCCTCGTCGGATCGCTCGACCTTCACCTTCGCCTTCTTCGCCACCTCGACCTGGGCATCCGTGCGGGCATAGACGTTGTGGAGGCACTTCACGTCCCGCGCCGTCTGGAGCAGCTTCTCGAACGAGATCACCTCGGGATCGAAGCGGACGTCAACGACCTCCTGCTTGTTGAGCCAGCCGGCCTCGGTCGTCACGACGCCGTCGAGGCTGCCGAGCCGGCGCTCGCCTTCCCAGTAGCAGTACATCGCGAAGGTCGCCGTCTCGAGCCGGTCGGCGTCGAGCGCCTTGGCCTCGAGTGCGAGCCAGCGCGGCACGTCGATCTTCGCCTTGCGCATCGCCTCGTTGATGCGCGCGGCAAGGCCCTTCGCGGTCCACACGCCGTCCTTGCGCGGAAGGATCTCGGTGCCGTCCGGCTGGAAGAACCGGAAGACCGGGTTGTTCCAGCTCGGCTCCTCGTAGCGCTTCAGGATCTCGGCCTCGTCCTTCACGTTGTTGAAGACGCACACGGGCACGAAGACGGTCTCGATTGCCTCCACGAGCAGCGCATGGCTGAGCGGTCCCTGACCGAACCGCACACACGTGCTTCACCCGGGCACTTCCTGGAAGAGCAGGAAGACCGGCTTCTTCTGCTCCTTGGCCTTCGCGAAGCCCGCGTCGTGATCGCGGATCCACTTCACCTTGCCGAGCTCGGGGCGGGGTTCCTTTGGTGCCGGGGGATCGGCGAAGGCGGCGAGCGAGAGCAGTAGCATCACGAGTCCTGTACACAGAGCGCGCATGGCCGGATTCTACGCCGTGCGCAGGCGATGCGCGCGGCGCACGCGGTACGCTGGTCCCGCATGGAGCCCCCGATGGACAAAGTGACCAAGACCGAGGACGAGTGGCGCGAGCAGCTCACCCGCGAGCAATACCACGTGACGCGTCAGTCCGGGACCGAGCGCGCCTTCACCGGTGAGTACTGGGACACCAAGACGAAGGGCACCTACCGCTGCATCTGCTGCGAGCTCCCGCTCTTCACCTCCGACGCCAAGTTCGACTCGGGCTGCGGCTGGCCCAGCTTCTTCCAGCCCACCGAGGGCTTCCACATCACGGAGCACGAGGACACGAGCTTCGGCATGCGCCGCGTCGAGGTCCGCTGCCGCCGCTGCGACGCGCACCTCGGCCACGTCTTCCCAGACGGCCCCCCGCCCACTGGCCTGCGCTACTGCATCAACAGCGCCTCCATCGACCTCGTACCCGAGGCGGACGAACCCGACGCTAGCACCGACGAAGCCTGATCACGAGGGCGGCAGCGAATCCGCATCGAGCATGGACGTGTGCGCATCCGCGCGCACAATGCGCGGCCGGCATGCCCAGGACACGTCAGGAGGACTCGTGAAGTACTGCTGGACCTTGATCGTGGCACTGATGGCCCTACCCGTCCTCGGATGCGGAGGCGGTGGCGGCGGCGGCACCCCGGTCGCCGCTTTCGTCGTGACGTCCACGGCGGATGCCGGTGCGGGCTCGCTGCGCGATGTGTTCGCGGCGGCGCCGGCGGGCAGCACGATCACGTTCCAGGCGGGGCTTGGAACAATCAACCTGACCAGCGGCCCGATCGACATCGACAAGCCGATCACGATCGAGGGGCCTGGCGCGTCGGATCAGGCGATCGACGGCGGCAACAGTGTCGACCTCTTCCTCGTCCAGCCCAGCGTGACCTGCGAGGTCTCCGGGCTGACGTTGCAGGACGGTGGCAAGGGGTTCGAGAACCGCGGCACCGCGACACTGCGCAACGTGGTGATCGAGGGCTGCTCGGCGAGCTTCGGCGGTGCGTTCGAAACCCGGTTCGGCTCGCTGCTCACGCTGATCGAGTGCACGTTCCGCAACAACAGCGCCTTCAACGGCGGCGGCGGCGCCGTCAACAACGGCGGCACGCTCGTGGCCCGGCGCTGCACGTGGCACAACAACACGACCACCGGCAACGCCGGAGGCGCGCTCGTCCTGGTGGACGGCGTGGTCACCTGCGTCAACTGCACCTTCAGCGAGAACATGGCCACCGGCAGCGGAAACGGAGGTGCCATTGGCGCCTTCGACGACGCGACGATCAGCGACGTGACCTTGATCGCTTGCACGCTGGTGCTGAACTCGGCCGGCGGCGACGGGGGCGGGATCATCGCGTCGGCCTCCGATCTCACGTGCCGCGCCTGCATCATCGCGGCCAACACCGCGGGCGGGACGGGCCCGGACATCCTGTTCGATGTCGGCGGCACCTTCACCAGCGGCGGGCGCAACGTCGTGGGCATCGACGCGGGGAACGGGTTCGTGAACGGCGTCATGAACGATCAGGTCGGGACCACCGGCACGCCGCTCGACCCGCTCGTGGGCGCGCGGGCGGACAACGGTGGCCCGACGCTGACGCACGCCCTGCTCGCCGGGAGCCCGGCGCTCGATCAGGTTCCGCCCGCCGAGTGCCTCGACGAGAACGGCAACCCGCTCGGCACCGATCAGCGAAACGTGGCCCGCCCCAACGGCACCAACTGCGACGTCGGCGCCGTGGAGCAGTAGGGCGGCGGGGCGGCCGATCTCGGCACGCACGGTCGCCCCGGGCACTCCTCCCGTCCCGCCCGAGCCTCGCGCCCGAGGTACCAATCCGCTTTGATGCAAGGTCGTGTGCCGGCTTTGTCCGCGGATGTCGTCCAAGCCCCTGGGTGGGTCTCTATGCTCGCTACGAGGCACATGCAGCAGAGAGGGGTGCGGCATGAGATGGGGACTCGCAGCGGTACTCGCGGCCGTACTGGCCGCCGGCGTCTTGGGACCGATGCCCGCCTCCGCGGGCCCGGACGAGGCGATCGCCTGGGAGCGCGACGTCGAGAGCGCGTTCAAGCTCGCAACCGAGCACGACAAGATCGTCATGATCTGCATCAACGCAAAGCACGCGATCGGCGAGCCGGAGGAGCCCGCCGCGAAGGGACTCCGCGAGATCGTCTACAAGGACCCGAAGGTCGTGGCGCGCTCGCGTGACTTCGTCTGCGTGTTCCTGACCCGCGGTGGGTCGTCCGCCGACTTCGGCGAGCTGCGCGCGCGCTTCGGCATCGACGGCGCCATCGTCTCGCCCCAGCACATCTTCGCGCTGCCGACGCACGCCGACGGCGAGACCCCGTTGGTACGCGAGGAGTACTGGCGCTACGGACACGAGGAGGCGGCCGTCAAGGCCCTCCTGGCCCTGATGGACCGCGCGGTCGAGGCACGGCGAATCCAGGAAGGCGTTCCCGAGGAGCCGCCTGCCGACGCGGCGATGCGCGGAACGTGGATCGCGAAGCTCGTCGAGATTGCCGGGGGCCGCGACACGGGCATGCGGCGTACCGCCTTGCATGCGCTCGTGACCCACGACGAGAAGGGCGACGCGACGGGCGCCCTTCTACCGCTCCTCGACTCAGCCAAGGACCCCGCGGTCCTCATGGACGTCGTGCGCGCCCTCGGCATCCCGGACTTGCGCGCCGCGGCGCCGAGGATCGCAGCACTCCTCGCGCACAAGGACGCAGCAATGCGTGCGAACGCGGCGGTCTCGCTCGAGTACATCGGCTGCCCCACCTCGGTGAAGCCGCTGCTCACGCGCCTCAAGCGCGAGAAGGACGCGCAGGTCGCAAGCCACCTGTCGCGTGCCATCGGTCGCTGCGGCGTCGAGGACAAGGCGGCGCGCAAGAAGCTCCTCCGCCAAGCCGACCCCGGCGACGACGGCGCGTTCCTCACATACGGCGCCGCCATCGGCCTTGCGTACTATCGCGGCGATGCCAAGGTCGCGCGCTCCGTGGAGAAGAAGCTCGCGAAGCTGGGATCGCCCTTCCAGGTCGGCAGCAAGGCGTACCCCTTCCTCCGAGCCCTGCTCGTGTGGTGCCTCGCGGAGGTCGGCGACGCCAAGTCCGCGAAGTGGATCCGCAAGCACCTCATCAAGGCATACGAGGACGAGAAGTCGCACATGAAGGCCGACGCCATGCGGTTCTTCCAACTGGCGGCGAAGGCCTGCGAGGGCGACACGGAGGCGCGCAAGGCCGCCGAGGCGGCGACGTGGCGCTACATGTACTGGACCGAAGACGCGCGCAACATCCTCGACGACGCGCGCAAGGGACGTGACATGAGCACGTTCGTCCCCAAGGGCGAGTGGGGCAACCAACCCAAGGACGACGACTAGGCGCGTCCCGATCGCAGTCGAATCCGAAGAGGCGTGTCCGTCGCCCGCGGAGCGGGTCTAGACGGGGCATGAACCTCGCTCGCCACCCGCTGCGCCGCCTGCAGATCCGCCTCTTCGTGCGCGGACACGAGCGCTATCTGCGCTCACGAAGTTCCCACTAGTCAGGTTGGTGGGTGAGCCCCGTGATGGACGGGGACCGGTCTCGAAAACCGCGTGCGCCGCGAGGCGAGGGGTTCGACTCCTCCTCCCACCGCCATCTCCCTGCGGAGGGTGAACGCGGGACGGCCCGCGGCCCGGTTGCTAGCCGGTGCGTGCCTCCGGGCATGGGGATCGAGCCCTCCTCCCTCCGCCATTCATCTCATTTCGACGCGGCAGCGTAGTCCCGTAGGGGCCGGGAGCGGATTGTAGATCCGTTGCGTGCACATGCCGTCGCGGGGGTTCGACTCCCTCCGCTGCCGCCATCCCTCCACCCAGACGAGCAGGGCGCCCCTGCAAAGCCGATCGAGGCACACCGCCTACAATCCGCGTGTGCCGCCGACGCCGCCCACAGGAGCCGATCCGACCGCCGCCGCTGCTCGACTCCGCGTCGAGATCCAGGGCGCGGTGCAAGGCGTGGGCTTCCGTCCATTCGTGTACGGACTCGCCACCGAGTTGGCGCTCACCGGCTGGGTACGCAACGACGGCGACGGCGTGTACGTCGAGGTCGAGGGACCCAAGAGACATCTCAGCTCGTTCGCCGAGCGCGTCGTTCGCGACGCACCGACGCGCGCACGGATTCAGCACTCGTCTCTCACATGGTCCGAGGCCGAGGGCTTCGAGACCTTCGAGATCCGTCACAGCGACGGACACGCGCCCCCGACCGTCGTCGTGCTCGCCGACGGTGCGACGTGCGACGCGTGCATGGCCGAGGTCCGCGATCCCAACGACCGCCGCTACCGCTACCCGTTCACCAACTGCACCGACTGCGGGCCGCGCTTCACGATCGTCAAAGGCCTGCCCTACGACCGTCCGCTCACGACGATGGCGGGCTTCGCGTTCTGCGACGACTGCCGCCGCGAGTACGAGGATCCGCTGGACCGCCGGTTCCATGCGCAGCCCAACGCGTGCCCTGTCTGCGGCCCGCACGTCGAGCTGTGGGACGCGGAGGGCAACGCGGTCGCCAAGCGCAACGAGGCGATCCACCAGGCGGGCCAAGCCCTCCGCGAGGGCAAGATCCTCGCCGCGAAGGGCATTGGCGGGTTCCACCTGATGGTCGATGCGGCCAACGAGAGCGCGGTGGCGCGCCTCCGGCGGCGCAAGCTCCGCGAGGAGAAGCCGCTCGCGATCATGGCAGGTGACCTGGACCAGGCGCGTGCGATATGCACCGTCTCGGACGACGCCGCCGCGCTGCTCGCCTCTCCAGAGTCCCCCATCGCGCTGATGCGTCGGCGCGACGATGCCGACGTCGCGCCCTCCGTAGCGCCGGGCAACCCGCGCCTCGGCGTGATGCTCCCGTCGAGCGCGTTCCACCACCTCCTGCTGGAGGCTGCTGGCCGCCCGCTGGTCGCCACGAGCGGCAACCGCAGCGACGAGCCGATCTGCACTTCGAACGAGCAGGCGCTCGCGGATCTGGCAGACATCGCCGACGTGTTCCTTGTCCACGACCGGCCGATCGCACGTCACGTGGACGACAGCGTCGTCCTGGTGGACGACAGCGAGACGCGCCCTGTGCGGCGCGCCCGCGGCTATGCCCCCCTGCCCGTGAACCTGGGCCGGGAGCTCCCGACGATCCTCGCGGTTGGCGGGCACCTGAAGAACACCATCGCGCTGGCCGTCGGGTCGAACGTGTTCCTCAGCCAGCACATCGGCGATCTCGACACGCCGCGCGCGCGTGATGCGTTCGAGAACGTCATCCGGGACTTCCTCGACATGTACGAGGTGACGCCCGAGCTGCTCGTGCACGACCTGCATCCCGACTACGCCTCGACCGCCTGGGTGGAGCGGCTGTCACGCGCAGACGAGCGCCCGACCTGGGCAGAGGCGTTGGCCGACATCCCGCGCCTCGCCGTGCAGCATCACCACGCACACCTCGCGGCGTGCTTGGCCGAGCACGGCGTCGACGGCCCGGCGCTCGGCGTGTCGTGGGACGGCACCGGCTACGGCGACGACGGCACGATCTGGGGCGGGGAGTTCCTCCTGGGCGTCGCGAGCGGCTACGCGCGCGTTGCGTCGCTGCGCCCGTTCCGTCTGCCCGGCGGCGAGGCCGCCGTGAAGGAGCCACGCCGCACGGCGCTCGCGCTGGCGCTCGACGCGATCGGCGAGCGCGCGTTCGACACGGCGGCGGGGACGACGTTCAACGCGTCGGAGCGGACGCTGATCGCGTCGATGCTCGCGAAGGGCGTGAACGCGCCCGTCACGACGAGCGCCGGCCGCCTCTTCGACGGGGTCGCGGCGCTGCTCGACATCCGCCAGACGGTCTCGTTCGAGGGCCAGGCGCCGATGGAGCTCGAGGCCGTCGCCGACCCGGAGGAGCGCGGCACCTACCCCTTCCCCCTCGTCACCGACGAGGGCGAGCGCCCTGTGCTCGACTGGCGCCCGCTCGTCGAGGCGCTGCTCGAGGATCGGACCGGAGGTACCTCCATCGCCGTCGTCTCGGCGCGCTTCCACGAGAGCCTCGCCGAGGGCATCGCGCGGGTCGTGGATCAGGTCGAAGCCGAGACCGTGGCGCTCAGCGGCGGTTGCTTCTTGAACGCGCGGCTGCTTCGCCGTACCCGTGAGCGACTCGAAGCGGCGGGGCGGCGCGTGCTGGTCCACCGCGAAGTGCCCCCGGGCGACGGGGGCATCAGCCTCGGACAGGTCGCGGTGGCCGCCGCCCACCTTGCCTCACGAGAGGAGCGCTAGCCATGTGCCTGAGCGTGCCCGGAGAGATCGTCGAGGTCGATCGGACCGACGCGGGCAAGCCCACGGCGCGCGTGCGCTTCGGCGGCATCACGAAGGAGATCAGCCTCGACTTCGTGCCCGACGCGGAGGTCGGCGAGTTCGTCCTGGTGCACGTGGGCTTCGCGCTGCAGCGCATCGACGAGGCGGAGGCACGCGCCACGCTCGCCGAGCTCGAGCGCGTCGCCGAGCTGGGTCGAAGTGAGGACGCGCCGGAGAGCTCGTGAAGCATCTCGACGAGTACCGCAGCGAAGCCCACGCCACGGGCCTCGCCGAGGCGATCCGGCGCCGGGTTACGAAGCCCTGGACGCTGATGGAGATCTGCGGCGGCCAGACGCACACGCTGATCCGCTCCGGGATCGATCGGATGCTCCCGGACGAGGTGACGCTCGTGCACGGGCCGGGCTGCCCCGTGTGCGTCACGCCGATCGGCGTGCTGGACGCCGCGGTCGACCTGGTGAAGCGGCCCGAGGTGACGCTGCTGTCGTTCGGCGACATGCTGCGTGTGCCCGGCACCAGCGAGGATCTCCTCGGCGCGCGCGCACGCGGCGGCGACGTGCGGATGGTCTACTCCCCGCTCGACGCCGTGCAGCTCGCCGCAGCACACCCGGAACGCGAGGTCGTGTTCCTGGCCGTCGGCTTCGAGACGACCGCCCCCGCCTGTGCGCTGGCCGTGAAGCGAGCAAAGCAGGAAGGCCTAACGAACTTCTCCATCCTCTGCGCGCACGTCCGCGTGCCGCCGGCGATGGAGGCGATCCTCGATGCGCCCGACTGTCGGGTTCAGGGCTTCCTTGCGGCCGGCCACGTCTGCACGGTGATGGGCTACCACGAATACGAGCCCATCGCGGAGCGCTACGGCATCCCGATCACCGTCACGGGATTCGAGCCGTCGGACCTCCTGCAGGGCATCGCCATGACGCTGGATGCGCTGGAGGCCGAAACCCACGGCGTGACGAACCAGTACACGCGCGTCGTGACGCGCGAGGGCAACGGACCGGCGCAGGCCGTGCTCGACGAGGTCTTCGACGTGGTCGACCGCGAGTGGCGCGGCATCGGCACAATCCCAGGTGGCGGCTTCGGCGTGGCGAAGGCCTATGCGGCCTACGACGCGGCGAAGAAGTTTGGTCTCGGCGAGCCGAAGGCCGACATCGACAACGCCTGCATCGCGGGCGAGATCCTGCGCGGCGTGAAGCGTCCGCCGGCGTGTCCCGCATTCGGCACCGACTGCACGCCCGACCATCCCCTCGGCGCACCGATGGTGTCGAGCGAGGGCGCGTGCGCCGCCTACTACCGCTACGGGAGGCGGCCGTGAGCGAGACCGAGCGTCCCGACCCGTCGGCGTTCTCCTGCCCCGCCCCTCTCTCGAACCTGAGTGAGGTGCAGCTCGGGCATGGCGGCGGCGGACGGCTCTCGAAGACGCTCGTGGAGGAGCTCTTCGTCGCGGCGTTCGACAACCCGCACCTCAACATGCTGCACGACGGTGCCGTTCTGGACCTGGGCGGCAAGCGCCTGGCGTTCTCGACCGACTCATTCGTCGTGCATCCGCACGTCTTTCCCGGCGGCGACATCGGCAGCATGGCCGTGCACGGCACCGTGAACGACCTGGCGATGTGCGGCGCAGATCCGCTCGGCCTCTCGGCCGCCTTCATCCTCGAAGAGGGCTTCGCGATGGAGGCGCTCGTGCGCATCACGGCCTCGCTGCGCGAGGCCGCCAAGGCGGCGGGCGTGCACGTCGTCACGGGCGACACGAAGGTCGTCGATCGTGGCAAGGGCGACGGCGTCTACATCAACACGTCGGGCGTCGGCCTGATCCCTGACGGCATCGACCTCGCGCCGCAAAGAGCGCAGGCCGGCGACGTCGTGATCCTGAGCGGTGAGATCGCAGCGCACGGCATCGCCGTGCTTTCCGTGCGCGAAGGCCTCTCGTTCGAGACCGACCTCGTGAGCGACTCTGCCCCGCTGAACGGCCTCACGCGACGCGTGCTCGACGCGGGCGGCGCCGACGTACACGTGCTGCGCGATCCCACGCGCGGCGGCGTGGCGAGTGCCTTGACCGAAATCGCCACGGCAGCGGGCGTGGGCGTCAAGCTCGACGAACGGGCCATCCCCCTCGACGACGGCGTGCGCGGTGCGTGCGAGCTCCTGGGGCTCGACCCGCTCTACGTGGCCAACGAGGGGAAGTGCATCGCGATCGTCGCGCCCGAGGTGGCCGACGCAGCCCTGGCGGCCATGCGGGCGGATCCCCTGGGTGCAAAGGCAGCGATCGTCGGCGAGGTCGTCGAGGACCACGCGGGCGAGGTGCGTGCGCGCAGCACGATCGGCGGCGAGCGCATCGTCGACATGCTCTCGGGCGAGCAGCTACCGCGCATCTGCTGACCGCGACGGGCGGGCCAGGAACCGGGGCGCAAGTGGCAACTTCCGGGCCCCTCGAGGCTCCTCCTCTCCAACCGCCCGGAGAGCCCTGATGCCTCGCCTCGCCCCCCTTGCGATCCTGTTCCTCCTGCTGGCCGCGTGCGGCGGTGGTGGCGGCGTTGGCGAACCACAGGGCCGCATCGACTACTACGTCGATGCCGCCTTGGGAAGTGACGCGAACCCCGGCACGATCGATCTGCCGTTCGAGACGATCACGCACGCCCTGGCCGTCGCCCGACCCGCGCCCATTCGCAATGGCGGCGACAGCGTGCACGTGTTCGCGGGGACCTACGACGCGGTCAAGGAGACGTTTCCGCTCGTCGTGCCCGAGGGCGTGAACCTGCTGAAGGCAGGCAACCTGCGCCCCACCCTCCTAGGTGGTGCGATGGTCGACCCCCTTGACGCGCAGAACATCACGGCCGCCGTCGTCCTGCGCTCGGGCGCCCAGATGGGCGCCTTCAACATCACCAACCCCCTCACCTCAGGGGATCCCGGATTCCACTACGGCGTCCTGATGGCCGGCGAAGACGTGCACCTGCACATGTCCCACATCTCGGGCTCGCGCCACGGCGGTATCCGCGTCGAGCACGGCGACTTCATGGAGATCGCCGCCTGCAAGATCTACAACCACACCGAAGGCATCGGGATCCACTTCGCTGGGGGCGGCAAGGACGGCTACGTCCGCCTCAGCGACATCTACGACAACCGGATCGGCGTGGAGTACAGCGCGCCTGGCGCACGGCTGAACGGAAACGGCAACGTGCCCGGACAGGACAACAAGCTCCACGGGAACACGCACACGGACCTGTGGATCGCGCCGGGCATCACCGTCAATGCCTCCTACAACCAGTGGGACCACAACCCGCCCTCGATCACGACGTCGAGCAACACGGGCGGCGGAATCGACATCTACCACATCGCCGGCGTGGCCGGCGTCAACATCGTCGGCGCTTCGCTCTACGTCCCCTAGGGCGGGGCCTGGAGACGCGCGGCCGCTCCGAGCAAGCAGAGGATCAGCCCCCGCTCACCTCGTCGATGAGGCGCTTGAGACGATCGAGCGCGCGGAGGTAGCGCTTGCTGGCGGCGTGCTTGCCGAGGCCGAGCTCGGCGGCGACCTCTTCGTTGGAGAGGCCCTCGAAGTGGCGCATGGCGATCACCTCGCGATCGGTCTCGCTCAGGTCGTCCAGCATCCGCACCAGACGGTCGTGGGCATCGTCGCGGGCCATGACGCTCAAGGGGGAGGCCTTCCCGTCGTGCAGGAGGTCGGCCATCGCCGCGGTGCTCGCGTCCGGCACGTGCCGGATCTTCTTCTGCTCCTGGCGCGCATCACGACGCTTGGCGTCCAGGTGGAAGCGATGCGCCTTCATGAGCCGCTGCCCGACGATGCGGCGCATCCAGAGGAAGAAGGGCATGCGGGGCTCGCGGACGTACTCGTCCACGTTCTTCACGATCTCGACGTAGGCCTCCTGGACGATGTCGGACGCGTCGAGGCGGGCCCGCACGCGGGGATGCATGCGCACGGCGATCATCTTGAGGAAGCGCGCGCGCTGCGCGTCGAAGATGCGCCCGAGCACCTCCGGCCGGTCTTCGTCGGTGGCCTCGACGAGCGCGTCTTTGTCCGGATCGTCCAGCATCGCCCAAGCCTAGCACTCCGCGGCTATCATCCTCGCGATGGGTTCCGAGGCGTCCTCCCAGGCCGAGCTGGACCGCCTCGCCGAGGAGTTCGTGGACCGGACGCGACGCGGCGAGGGGCCGACGATCTCCTCGTACGTGCGGGAGCACCCCGACCTCGCGGACGACATCAACCGCCTGTTCCCGCTGCTGCAGGCACTCGAGCACGTGGAGCCGGAGGCGCCGACCCAGCTGGGCGACTACCGCATCGTGCGCGAGGTCGGCCGCGGTGGCATGGGCGTCGTGTATGAAGCGGTGCAGGAACCGCTCGGGCGACGCGTGGCGCTGAAGATCCTGCCCAAGCACATGACCCTCGACGCACGGCTGCTCGACCGCTTCCGGCTCGAGGCCCAAGCCGCCGCGCGGCTGCAGCACCGTCACATCGTGCCCGTCATCGGCTGGGGACAGCACGAAGGCGTCTACTACTACACGATGCAGTTCGTGGACGGCGCGGGGCTCGACGCCGTGGACGAGCTGCCGGGCGAGGGCACCCACTACGAGCGCGCAGCGCGCGCCGTCCTGCAAGCGAGTGAAGGTGTGGCCGCCGCCCACGCCCGCGGCGTGCTCCACCGGGACATCAAGCCCTCCAACCTCATGCTCGACGAGAAGGGCGCCGTCTGGGTCACCGACTTCGGCTTGTGCAAGGAGGTCGAGTCCGAGGGAGTCACCCAACCGCACGACCTCCTCGGCACGCTCCGGTACATGGCGCCGGAGCGGTTCAAGGGCGTCTCCGACGTGCAGGGCGACGTCTACGGACTCGGCCTCACCCTCTACGAGCTGCTGACGCGTGAGCCCGCCTACCAAGGCGAGGACCACGCGGCGCTGGCGGCCCGGATCGCCGAATCCGGACCGCCGCGCCCGCGGAAGCTCGATCCACACATTCCCCCTGATCTCGAGCTGATCGTGCTCAAGGCCATCCACCGCGATCGCGCGCAGCGCTATGCGACGGTGGACGCACTGGCCGCCGACCTGCGCGCGTATCTCGATCGACGGCCCGTCACCGCGCGGGCTCCGACCGTGGGCTATCTGTTGCGGTCGTTCGTTCGCCGCCACAAGGCGATCACCGCGATCGGTTGTGCTGCGATCCTCGCGATCGTGCTCAGTACGACCTTCTACGTCGTGAGCCTGCGCGACAAGGAGTCGACCGCACGGTTCCGTCAGTACATCGCAAACGTGGCGGCGGCGGAGACGGCGCTGCGTGACCGCGACGTACCGGTGGCGGAGCGACTGCTCGCGGAGGCGCCGGCCGAGTTCCGCAACTGGGAGTGGCGCCACCTGAGCAGCCAGCTCGACCGCAGCACGCGGTCCTTCCCCCGCTGGCGTTGGAACGTGAGCTACGTCGCCTACGCACCGAGCGGTCACTGGGTGGCGAGCGTGGCCGCCGGACAGACGCGCATGGTGGACGCCGACAGCGGCGAGACCGAGGCCGAGATCGAGCACCGGAGCCACGTGCAGGACATGGCGTGGCATCCGACGGGCCTCTTCTGGGCGGTCGGCACACCCATGGGCGTCGAGGTGTGGTCCTGGCCGGAGCCGCAGCGCATCATCGACGAGCCGGTCGGCGACGTGCGCGCGATCGCGTTCTCGAAGGACGGCAC
>JASJAY010000225.1 GCA_030066775.1 Planctomycetota bacterium | reverse complement strand
GCCTGCTTGTAGAGACCGATGTCGTCCGCCGGCTGCGTCCAGCCCTTGAAGAGGTTCTTCGAGGGGTGCAGGCGCATGTGGTTGCGGAGCACCTCGGTGTACACGCGGCGGAAGTCGGTCGTGACCGGGAGCTCGCGATCGCGCGGCAGGTTCCAGTCGCCGTAGATCTTGCCGCCCGCGACGTTGCCGCCGATCAGGTACATGTGGCCGCCGCGACCGTGGTCCGTGCCGAAGTTCCCGTTCTCGCGGGAGGTGCGGCCGAACTCGGTCATGATCAGCAGGTTGACCTTCTTCTTCATGCTGTCGACGTCCTCGAAGAACGTCTCGATCGCCGAGCCGAGCTGGCTGAGCATGCGGAAGATGGTGTCCTGCTCGCCGGAGCCACCCTGGTTGATGTGGTGGTCCCAACCGTTCCAGTCGATGCCCACGACCTCGACGCCCTGGCCCGACTTGAGCACGCGCGCGGTCATGGCGAGCTGGCGACCGAGGTAGCCGGCCGACGCCGGGTAGCGCACGACCTTGCCCGTCTGCTTGCCCTTGAGGATCTCCTCGAGCTTGCGCAGCGTGTCGATCGTCGTGCGGCCGTTCTGGGTCAGCTCGTCCTCGTCCGGACGCTCGCCCATCGCACCGGGCTTCGTCATCGAAGGCGGCGCGGCGTAGAGGTCGTCGAAGAGCTCGAGCACGTCCTCGTCGCCGCCGGCACCCGCACCGCGGAGCACGCGCTGCGGCACGGCGAGCACCGGGTATTTGCCGCGCAGCGAACGCGGCAGACGGCCCTGGATGGCGACCGAGCGGAACTCACCGGCCGGACCCGCCGAGCCGGTCGTGGACCAGAGGTAGCGGTTGAGCCAGCCCGTGCGGACCGACTTGTCGCCGGGCGCGCCGTACTCGAAGAAGTCCTGCTGGTCGAAGTGGCTGCGCGACGGATGCGGGCAGCCGCAGTTGACGATCGGCGCCAACATCTTCTTGTCCCACAGCTTCTTGAAGCCGGTGAGCGCCGGGTTCAGGCCGAACGTGCCGTCGAGGTCGATCGCACCACGCTCCTCGCCGGGCGCGGGCACGGCGATGTTCGGCCGCATGTCGTAGTACTTGCCGTCCGTGTAGGGGACGAGCGTGTTGAGGGCGTCCTGGCCGCCGCGCAGGAAGAGCACGACGAGCGCCGGCTTCATGGCGATCTCGCGCTCGGGGGCGGCTTCCGCGAGGCTTGCGGTCTTGCCGAGGATCGTGATCCCCGCGGCGCCCAGGGCGCCCGCGGCGAGCAGCTCGCGACGAGTGGAAGGCATAGGCATCTCCGTAGCCGGTTCCCCTTGCGGGGCACCGCAGCCGATTGTGTGAACGTCGACTCCTCGGCCGGAGAACCGACGTCCCCTTCCGGGGCGGTTCCGTCTTCCTACTGGCGCTGGAACTCGGGCGAGCCGAGCAACAGCGTGGCCAGGATCTTGTATTCGCGGCCGAGCTCTTCGGCCCGCATGCGGCGATACTGCTTGGCGACCTTCTTCGCGCGCTTGCGGAAGGGGGCCAGGGTCAGTGAGCCGGGCGTCTGGTTGGCGAAGACCGCCTCCACCATCAGGAACTCCCAGACGTCGGGGCTCTGGCGCATCGAGTCGAAGAACGCGCTGCCGTCCGTGCTGACGCCGCCGATGCGACCCATGAGCAGGTCGTAGCTGAACTGCCAGCGCACGGCGAGCACGCCCGGATCCATCCAGTCCACGGCCTTGTCGCTGTAGCCGGTCGGATCCTCGCAGCTGTAGACGGGCTGCTGCATGTCCTGCAGGCGGGCGAGCAGCTGGCCGGCGTCCTTGACATCGGCGCCGGTGGCCCGGCACGCGCTGACGATGTACTCGAAGGGGGTCTTGGCCTTCGCCTCGATGTTCTTGGCGTCGAAGAACTCGGGGTGCGTGAGGATCGCCTTGGTGACGGCCTTCAGGTCGCCCTTCGTCTTGCTCCAGGTCTTGACCACGTCCTTGACGAGCGTCTCGGACGGCTCGTCGTTGACGAGGAAGCGCGCCATCTTGGTGATGACGTACTTGCGGGTCTCCTTGTGGCGCGAGAGGTAGCGCACCATCGACTCGCCCTCGGCGACGCCGCTGGCCTTGACCGTCTTGCTCATGACGCGCTTCGAGCCACCTGCGTGGTAGCGGGGCTCGAAGTGGAACATGCCGGTCTGGCGGTCGATCGTCCACCCGGTGAGCACGAGGGCCAGCGAGAGGATGTCCTCGAGCTTGTAGCCGTTGTCCACGCCGACGGTGTGCAGCTCGAGGAGCTCGCGGGCGTAATTCTCGTTGAGGCCCGTGATGTCTTCCTGGTCGCGGCCCTGGCGCACCTTGTTGGCGCGGGCGAGGGGCGCGCGGGAGACGTGGTTGTCGAGGTAGAAGAGCATCGCCGGGTGCTTGGCGGTCGCCATCAGGAAGTCCTCGAACTTCCCGAAGCAGTGCTTCTCGAGCACCTCGCGCTCCCAGTCGGCGATGTAGTAGCGCACGTCGTCCTTGTTGACGTCCACGTTGAAGTGGTTGCGCCAGAACTCCATCATCACCTGCTGCAGCTGGCGCTCGCTGTAGATCGCCTTGAGCACGACGGCGCGCGGGATCTCGCGGCGCGCGATGTTGCGCAGGCGGTTGAGCTCTTGCTGGCGGCGACGGGCGGCCTCGACGCGATCCTCGCCCTCGCCCGGAGGCGCCATCTCGGGCCGGTTCGCGTCCATCATCTTCATGTACTCGGCGCCCGAGAGCTTCACGCTCTCGAAGCCGGCGAGGCGACGGGCCACCTCGGGATCCGGGATGAGCGCAGGCTCGAGCTGGCGGTCCAGCCAGGCGTCGACGCCGAGGCGCTTGACCTCTTCCACGTCCAGCGGGCGCGGACCGAAGGTGGCGCGGCGCAGGAGGTGGCGGATGCGCTTGTCCCCCTCCGCTTCGCTCTCGACCGTGTCGTCCGCCACGGCGCTCGGCACGAGGCCGCCGCCCAGAACCAGTACGAGCCCGAGGGCCCAGACCCACGTCCACTGTCTACGCATCGACGGGATGCCTCCGCTGTCGCGATCCTGCTCGCCGGAGGCCGGGGCCCCCACCTCGGATACCGCCCCTCCGAACCGCGGTTGCAGCGGTACCGACATCCTGCGAACTCGGTCTCTCTGCGCGGCGATCGGAGTGGCCGGCCCCAGTATAGAGAACCCCGTTCCCGCGGCGTCTGCTGCGGACGATTTCGACAGGCCTTGCGGATCCCGGCCCGCCGGGGGGCACCGCGCCCAGAGCGGCCGCGCTCGACGTTTTGTCCAGAGTGGACACAAAATGGCACGATCAGGACACAGAGGCCGGATCGGCCCCGCCCGCAAAGCCCAGAAACTAGGCATTCTCGGTTTTCGGGTCTTTGGCACGCGGGGTGCTCTTGTCCGGTTGTCCGTTTCGGGTGAAACACCTGGCGACGGACGCCGCTCTTTCAAACACAGACAGTTGGAACCGAGCTGGGAGCGCGCTGGTGCGCTGCATTCCTGCCCTCCCTCCCTCCCTCCCCTCGCGGCGCCCCGCGCCCCGGCACGGTTACCTCTCACGGTCAGTCCAGCGGTTGTAGGTGGCCCCTCCTCCTCCCTGCCTCCTCCTCCCTCCCTGCCCTCCCTCCTCCTGGAGGGGGCCTCCTCCCGCTGGGCTGACCGTTTTTCAATTCCGTCCCGCGCCGCTTTCCGCACGATGGCGCCGAACGGACGCCTTGGCAGGGGGAGCACGTGCTCGCGAGCTGGAAGAGGGAGCTGTCGAAACCGGCGTTTCGCCGGCGGCTCTACGTCTCGATCCCCGTCCTGGTCGCGCTGCTGCTGCTCGTGACTCGCTTCCTGACCTGGGTCGAGGCGCGCCCGGGCGTCATCCTCGACGATCCGATCCTGCGCATGGTGGGCCCCATCGACCTCACCTGGCCGATCTTCGTCGGCATCTACGCGGGGCTCGTGCTCACGCTCTACTGGGCAGCGCACTATCCGTGGCGCTGGGTGATGGGCATCCAGGCCTACGCGCTCTTCCTCGCGATGCGCGCGCTCTCCATGTGGGTCGCGCCCTTCGACCCCCCGCCGCTGATGATCCCGCTCGAGGATCCGATCGTGAGCTTCGCGGCCGACGGCAAGACGCTCACGCGTGACCTCTTCTTCTCCGGCCACACGGCCACCGGCACGCTACTCGTACTCGTAGCGCCGAAGATCTGGCAGCGCTGGACGCTGGCCGCGATCACGGTCTTCGTGGCCACCGCCGTCGTGCTGCAGCACGTGCACTACACCGTGGACGTGATCGTCGCGCCCTTCGTGGCGTACTGCTGCTACCGCGCCGCCCTCTGGATCACGCCCCAGGCACGCCAATCGGTACCGGGTTAAGTCGTCTCACCTGGGTGAGACGACTTAACCCGGTACCGAATGGTGCCGACGATCTAGGTAGGGGAAGGCTCCGAACGCCGCGCGTGAACCCGCCGCAGGCGATTTCGTTGAGCCCCGCATGGAGAGAGCCATGGTGCGTGCGTTCGCGTTGTCATTGGTCGTGTTGCTCGTCGGCTGCGGAACCGAGCCGATCGCCGCACCCGGGGGCGCCGCCCCCGTGGCAGCGGCCGCCGCGGGCGGCGCGGCACTGCCGGTCGCAGGCCCGAGCTGGGTCGCCGGCGACCGGGCGAGCCCCACGGGCGGCCGGATCACCGTCGGCCTGCTGGTCAACGCGCGCGAGGCGCGCCGCCTCGCCACGCTGATTCCCAAGAACAAGCTCCGCGCCTTCATGCAGCGTCGCTATCCGCGGGTCGAGGAACCCGAGGATCCGGTCGTCATCGAGTGGGACGACTGGGGTGCGAAGTTCCGTACCTGGGGCCCCCAGGGGCTGCACCTCGCCAATGTGAGGGCCTGGTTCCGGAAGCACCACGACCTCGACGTCGAGTTCCGCGAGGTGCTCGCAAGCGAGTGCGAGGGCCTGCCCGCCGTCGTGGCCGAGCAGACGCCGGTCGGCGCCCACGAGCGCAAGGCGCTCAAGGCGTACAAGGACGCCGGCGGACGCCTGCTGGTCCCGAACGAGCTGCTCTTCCCCAAGGCCGGGGTGCGAAAGGACGAGGGGCTGCGCACGGCGCTCGAGGACGTCATCGCGACCTCGCCCTTCGTGCACGCCCTCGACGCCGATCCCTTTGCGGTGGAGGCCCGCCGCGAGGGCGACACCGTCGTCGTCGACTTCCCCGTCGCCCACACCAAGGCGGTCCTGAAGGACGCCGCCGGACGTCTGCTGACCTCCGGACTCCACAGCGGGACGCACGATCGGGTGCACCTCGAGGCGCCAGACCCGGAGCTCGATCCCTTCACGCACTTCGTCGTGCTGACCCACGAGCACGACGGCCATTCGATCGAGCGCGCGGTGGCCGTGGCAGACCTCGTCGGCACCCTCGAGCGCCAGGTCGAGGCACCCAACCAGGTCCACGCGGGCGGGGTCCTCGCCCTCCGCATCCGGACGAGCCTCAGCCACGACGCCTCGCCGGTGCCGGGCCAGACCGGCACGGTCGCACTGAAGGTCAGCGACCGCATCGTGGCCTCCACGACGTACACGAGCGACGCCAACGGGTTCGCGCATCCGCGGCTCGAGGTGCCGCAGCGTCTACCCTCCCGCCGCGCGACGCTCGTGATCGACGACGTCGAGCAGACGATCCAGATCACCCGCGGCTGGCGCGTGTCCGTCGTGACGGAGCGGCCGCTCTACAAGCAGACCGACAAGGTCCACGTGCGCGCGATGGTCCATCGCGCCGGCGACGGCCGGCCCGTCCGGAACGCCTCGGTCGAGCTCGCGATCGGCGACATGAAGCGCATCGTGACGACGTCGGCCCACGGCATCGCAAGCCACACGTTCGAGCTCGTGGACCACAAGGTCGGCAAGGCGGCCGTGGTGGCACGGGCCGGCGACGCCAAGACCGCCTGCCGGTTCC
>JASJAY010000082.1 GCA_030066775.1 Planctomycetota bacterium | reverse complement strand
GGGTGGACGAAGCGGCTCGGGCACGCGCCCCAGGCGTGGGGGGTGCGCGCGCACCAGCGCAGCACCGTCTCGACGGCGTCGGGACGGATGCCCGCATCGGCGTGCAGGGTCCAAAGCCAGCGGGCGCGCGCCGCGTCGGCCGCCGCCCGCAGCTGCACGCCGCGCCCGCGCGCGGTCCGGAGCACGCGTGCGCCCAAGCGCTCGGCGACCTCGGCGCTCCCGTCCGTGGAGCCGCCATCGGCCACGATCACCTCGACGTCGGCGCCGTGTCGCGCCGCCTGCGCGAGCAGGGGCGGGAGGTTCTGCTCGAGGCGGGGGGCCTCGTTCCAGACGGGGACGAGCACGGCGAGCGTGGGCAGCACGCCGTCGAGGTCGGCCGCGACGTCGACGTCCCGGAGGCCGACCATCTCGCGCACGGTGAGCCCCGCGTCGCGTGCGCGGCGCCGCGTGGTGTCCGCCACCGCGTCCGTGCTCCACGGCATGTCGTCGAACAGCGTCGCCGCATGGGCCCGCGCCGTCTGGGCCCGCATGCCGATCAGGCCGTAGCCGCCGTCGGGGGTCGGCGCGAGCACGACGTCGGCGACGCGCAGCGCGGCGATCGCGCTGCGCAAGAACCCCGCGTCCAGCCCGACGACGTCCGTGCCCACGGCGAAGACCGCGTCGTAGTCCGTCACACCCTGCGCGAAGCCGTGCGCGAGACGCGCGCCGAGGTCGCCCTCGCCTTGGGACCAGCGGTGCCGTGCACCTGCTAGCCAGTCGTCGTCGCTCGCTGCGTGATCTTCGGGCGGCAGGCACACCGCGACATCGATCTCGCCGTGCGCCTGGGCCTCGAGCAACACGGCGTGCATGTCATTCGCCAGCACGCGGTAGATGCGCGCGGCTTCGCGCGGTCCCTCGGTCGCGGCGAGCCGCGTCTTTACGCGACCCGGCACGGGACGCTTGGCGTACTCGAGCACCAACGTGCGCGGCCGCACCATGTCAGGCCCGGGGGAAGAGCGAGAGGAACGTGTTCGCTGCGTCGGCGGCGAACGGGAAGAGGAACTGGCCGGCGGTCATGAAGACGAGGATGAAGCCGCCCAGGAAGATCGGCCCGTTGTTGGGCTCCTGGGCGAAGCGTCGGAACGACGGGACGAGGTTGCCGAGCACCGTGGCGCCGTCGAGTGGGGGCAAGGGCAGGAGGTTGAACAGCGCGAGCGCGATGTTCATGTAGCCGAGGACCCACAGGAAGTTCTGGACGTTGAGACCGGCACCCTCAGCGGCCTGCCCGGCCGTGGCGCGCCAGATCCCGAGTCCGGTGAGCGCCACCAGCGCGAGCAGCAGGTTCACGAAGGGGCCGGCGAAGGCAACGAGTGCGTCGCCGTACTTGCTGCGAAAGCGGCTCGGGTTGACCGGCATCTGGCCCCACGCGATGCCGACGACGAACAGCACGACGATCGAGACGAAGCCCATGTGCTTGACGGGATCGAGCGTGATGTGCCCGAGCACGCGCGGCGTGTCGTCGCCCTGCCAGATGGCCGCGAAGCCGTGCCCCAGCTCGTGCAAGACGATCGAGAGCATCACGCCGAACACGACGCTGAAGAACCACACCGGGTTCGTCTGCAGGGAATCGATGAGGAGGGCGAGGACGGGCGTCACCGTGTCTCCTACGTCGTTCCGGAGATGTGCACGAGCAGCTTGCGCCGGTGGGGGCGTGCGCGGTGCTCGGCGAGGAAGAGCCCCTGCCACGTGCCGAGACACAGTCGGCCGTTCTCGATCGGGATCGCCTCCGAAGTTCGCGTCACCGCGGCGCGCAGGTGCGACGGCATGTCATCGGGGCCTTCGGCCGTGTGCGTGTAGCGCGGGTCGCCCTCCGGGGCGAGCCGCTCGAGCCAGTCCTCGAGGTCCCGCCGCGCCGACGGGTCGGCGTTCTCCTGGATCAGGAGGCTGCAGGACGTGTGGCGGCAGAACACCACGGCGAGCCCCTGATCGAAGCCGTGCTCGTCGACCAGGCGCTGCACGCGCCGCGTCACGTCGATCAGCCCGCGTCCCGGGGTGTCGACCTCGATCGTCTGCTGCGTCTGCCACGCCATCGGTTGCATCGCCGCATGCTACCTCTCAGCGGGGCGGCGGCGTCACCGCGCCCAGGACGACGGGATGCGCGGCCCCCGTGGCCGACGGCACGTTGCCCGGCAGGCCGCGCAGCGTGCGGTCGGCCAGGAGCGCGAACCCGACGGCCTCCTTGAGGTCGGTCCAGGTGGGATCCAGCGCCTCGACGACGAGGCCGAGGTCCGCGAGCAAGGCGCCGATTCGCGTCATCAGCATCCGGTTGTGGCACCCGCCGCCGCTGAACCGCACCCGCTCGAGCTCGGGAAAGCGCGTGACCACGTGCCACGCGTAGGCGTCACGGAGGGCCAGCGCCGTGTACTCCACGACCGTGCGCACGCGGTCCGCGGCGCCGAGACGCGTGAAGGCGTCACCGACCTCGTCCAGGAGCCCGGGGCCGAACGTCTCGAACCCCGCGCTCTTGGGCGGCTTCTCCGCCAGCCACGCCGAGCGCTTGGTGTACAGCGCCAGGAGGAGGTCGTTGTCGATGTCGCCCGTGGCCGAGAGCGCGCCGTCCTTGTCGATGCCGCCGGCAGCGCGGCCCTCGTCGGTGGAACGCGCCGCGGCGTCGATCAGGGCGTTGGCCGGTCCCGTGTCGAAGGCGAGGATCTCGTCGGTCGTGGGCGGCAGGACCGTCACGTTGGCGATGTTGCCGAGGTTCTGGCAGGCGGTCACCTCGTCGGGCTCGCCGAACAGGATCCAGTCCGCCAGGGGGATCAGCGGGGCGCCCTCGCCGCCGGCGGCGATATCGGCCTGGCGGAAGTCCGCGACCACGGGAAGACCCGTGCCCGCTGCGAGACGCGCGGCGTCGCCGACCTGCAGCGTGATCGCCGGGGCGCCGTCCGCGCGGGGCGTGTGGTGCACGGTCTGGCCGTGGGCGCCGATCGCCAGGACGTCGCCCCGGTCGATGCCCTTTCGGTCGAGCAGCTCCACCACGTCATGGGCCCAGAGCTCCGCGAGCTCGGCCGAGAGTGCGGCCACGTCGCCCGGCGTACCGGCGAGCGCGCCGCGCATGCGGCCCTTCAGCTCGTCGTCGTAGGCCGTGCTCTCCCCGGCCACGAGCTCGACCGAGGGCCGCTCGGGCGCGCCGGCCCGCTCCGTGATGCGCACCACGGCCACGTCCAGGCCGTCCATGCTCATGCCCGACATCAGGCCGACGACGAGGCGCGCGTCGGCGGTCTGGGCACGGTCGATGACGCTCCAGGGCTGCATGCCCCGATGGAACCGCGGGACGGCCGGGAGGGGAAGGTCCCTTTTCCGGCGCGAATCGACCGGGCCGCTGCGGCCCGTGGGCTCGTTACATTGATTGTGCGGAACGGAGTGCGGGGGAGGCGGTCCAAGCGGACGACCCCGCCGGAGACCCGCCATGCGTCATACGACCCTCGCCGCCCTGTTCGCCCTCGTCTTCCTGCTCCTACCGCAGCCCGCCATGGCTCGCGACAAGCCGAAGCAGCCCGTGGCCGGCACCATCGACCTCGTGCTCGCGCTCGACACCAGCGGAAGCATGCAGGGGCTTGTCGAGAGCGCCCGCGACAAGTTCTGGGCGGTCGTCACCGAGCTCAGCCGCGCCCGCCCCGAGCCGGACCTCAAGGTCGGCCTGATCACGTATGGGGGCGTGGGCCGTGAGGACATCGACAACATCCTCTTCCGCGCGGATCTCACGTACGACTTCGACCGCGTCGTGGATGCGATCGACACGACCGACATCCGCGGCGGCGAGGAGTACGTGGGCGGCGCCCTGCGCGCGGCCATCACGCGCATGACCTGGCGCCCGGACGCGCTCAAGATCGTCTTCGTCGCCGGCAACGAGAGCGTGGACCAGGATCCCACGCACGGCTTCGACGCCATCGCGAAGCAGGCCGCCGCCGCGGGCATCAAGGTGAACGCCGTGTACTGCGGCGGCGCTGACGACAGCCTGGCGCCGGGCTGGCGCGAGCTCGCCCAGCTGGGCGACGGCACCTTCGCGAACATCGACCACGACCACGGCACCGTGCACGTCGCGTCGCCGTACGACAAGGACCTGATGCGGCTCTCGCAGCAGCTCAACGGCACGTATCGCTTCTTCGGCGCCGAGCGCAAGAAGCGCGAGGTCGCCCAGTCGGCGTCGGACGACCGCGCGGAAGCCGCCGGCGCCCCCGTGGCCGCCGAGCGCGCCGCGGCCAAGGCCACGCGTCAGTACGGACGCGTCGGCGACCTGATCCGCGCTGCCGAGGCAAAGGACTTCGACTGGGAGAAGCTCACGGACGAAGACCTGCCCAAGGACCTGCGCGGGCTCTCGAAGGCCGAGCTCAAGGCGAAGATCGCCGCGCTGCGCGCCGAGCGCGACCGCATCGAGGCCGAGATCCAGAAGCTCACCAAGCAGCGCAGCGACTTCGTCGCGAAGGAGCGCGCTCGTCTCGAGCTCGACGACAGCAAGGCGCTCGACCGCGCTCTGCGCGACGCGATCCGGAAGCAGGCCGAGACGTCGGGATTCCGCTTCGCGCCCGCGAAGTAGGGCCAGGCGTGGCTAGCTAGATCACGCCCGAGAAGACGACGATGTACGACACGTAGGTGGCGAGGAAGAGCACGCCGCCCCAGCGCGGAATGCGTCTGAAGAACGCCCCGAAGACCCATGGTGCGATCGCCAGACCGAGCATGAACATCATGTCGACGTCGATCATCTGCGGGTCGAGCGGCTGGCTGCGGAGCGTCGACGCGACGCCCAGCACCATCAGCAGGTTGAAGATGTTCGAGCCGATGATGTTGCCGAGGGCCAGGTCGAGCTTGTGCGCGCGCGCCGCGGCGATGCCCGTCGCCAGCTCGGGCAGCGAGGTCCCGAGGGCGACCAGCGTGACGCCGATCACGCCGTCGCTCACCTCGAGCCATGCCGCGACGGTCGAAGCGCCGGAAACGAACAGGCGTGCGCCGCCCACGACCGCGGCGAGCGCGAGCGTCGCCATGCCGAGGTCGAACCACGCCCGCTTGTCGGGGCGGTCGTCGTCCGGCTGGTCGCGGTGTCGCGCCGTTGTGATGGCGAAGACCGCGTAGCCGGCGAAGGCGATAAGCAGGATCGGCCCGTCCATGCCCGACACCTCGCCGTCCCAGGCGAGGCCGATGGCGAGCACGGAGACGACGATCCCGAACGGGATCTCGACGCGCTGCAGGAATCGATTGACCGGAACGGCCGCGAGGCACGCCGTGACGCCGAGGATCAGCGCGACGTTGGCGATGTTGCTCCCGACCACGTTGCCGATCGCGATGCCGGGCTTGTCGTCGAGGATCGCGAGCACCGAGGTGGCGAGCTCGGGGACGGACGTGCCGAAGCCGAGGATGAAGACACCGGCGAGCGTGGAGGGAACGCCGTAGCTGCGCGCGAAGCGGTCCGCGCCCTCCACGAGGAGATCGCCGCCCTTCCAGAGGAGCAGGAACCCCACGAGGAGCTCGATGGTCGTCGTGACCGGCAACGAGGCAAGCACCATGAGCGCATGGTGCTACCGGGCGCGTGGCGCCCGCCCCGTTTTCCGAGGGCGCCATTTTCCGCGGCGCGTCAGCGCCCGGTGCTGCCGAAGCCGCCGCCGCCGCGCGCCGTCGTCTCGAGGTCGCTGTTCAGCGTCCAGGTCGCGCGGACCACCGGCGCAAACACGAGCTGCGCGATGCGATCGCCTCGCTCGATGACGACGTCGGCGTCACCCAGGTTGGCCAGGATGACCTTCACCTCGCCGCGGTAGTCGGCATCGATCGTGCCGGGGCTGTTCAGGCACGTCACGCCGTGCTTGTACGCCAGTCCGCTGCGCGGGCGCACCTGGCCCTCGAACCCCTCGGGAATTGCGATCCGGAGGCCCGTCGGGCACAGCCAGCGCGCGCCGGGGGCCAACACGTACGGATCCGAGACAGCGGCCCGGAGGTCGACGCCCGAGGCGCCGGCGGTCTCGTACGCGGGCAGCGGCAGCCCCTCCGCGTGGGGCAGCACGTCGACGGGCACCTGGAGGTCGGCGATGCGGATCATGGGGGGAGGGTAGGCGAGCCCTCCCACGCTGTTCGGGGACGTCGCCTTGACGGTGGAGGGCGGCACCCCGAGAATCCGCGCCATGACCGAGCCGCTTGTAGACATCCAGAATCTCAAGACCTACTTCCACACCGAGGAGAAGGTCGTCCGCGCCGTCGACGGCGTCTCGATCCAGATCCACGAGGGGCAGACCCTCGGCGTGGTGGGGGAGTCCGGCTCGGGCAAGTCCGTGACGGCCCTCTCCCTGATGAAGCTCCTGCCGCCCGAGACGGCGCGCATCCACGAGGGCCGGATCTCGTTCCTCGGCCGCGACGTGGTCCACGTCCCCCAGAAGGACATGCGCTACATCCGCGGCAAGGACATCGGCATGATCTTCCAGGAGCCGATGACCTCGCTGAACCCCGTGTTCACCGTCGGCGACCAGGTCATGGAGCCGATCATGGTCCACGAGGGCCTCTCGCGCGAGGAGGCCCGCGAGCGTGTGCTCCAGCTCTTCCGCGAGGTGGACATCCCGGACCCGGAGCGCCGCATCGACTCGTACCCGCACGAGATGTCGGGCGGTCAGAAGCAGCGCGTCATGATCGCGATGGCGCTCAGCTGCAACCCGAAGATGCTGATCGCCGACGAGCCCACGACGGCGCTCGACGTGACGATCCAGGCGCAGATCCTCGACCTCATGCGCAAGCTCCGTGACGAGCGCGGCATGGCGATCATGTTCATCACCCACGACCTCGGCGTGATCGCCGAGATCGCCGACAACGTCGCGGTGATGTTCCAGGGCCACCTGGTCGAGTACGGCGACATCGTCGAGATCTTCAGCAACCCGAAGCACCCGTACACGCGCAGCCTCCTGGCCTGCCGGCCGACCCTCGACACCAAGTTCCGCCGGCTGCCCACGACGTCGACGTTCATGGAGTGGTCCCTCGACGACGACCACCAGCTGGTGATCGTCGAGAAGGACGTGTCGGACGACACGCTCAAGAAGCTCGAGACGGCCGGCCGCGACAAGATGCTCGAGCCGGAGGGCGAGCCGCTGCTGGTGGTCGAGGACCTCAAGGTCCACTTCCCGATCCGCAAGGGCGTGCTCGGCCGCGTCGCCGACTACGTGCGCGCGGTCGACGGCGTCTCGTTCAAGGTCTGGCCCGGCCAGACGCTCGGGCTCGTCGGCGAGTCGGGCTGCGGCAAGACGACTTGCGGGCGCGCCCTCCTGCGCCTGATCGAGAACAAGGGCGGCACGCGCGTTACGGGCAACGTGATCTACGACGGCAAGAACCTGGGCGACATCCCGCGCGCCGAGTTCCGCCAGCTGCGCCAGCGGCTGCAGATCATCTTCCAGGATCCCTACTCGTCGCTGAACCCGCGCATGACGGTCGGCGACATGATCTCGGAGCCGATGGAGGTCCACGGCCTCTTCCGTACCAAGCAGGAGCGCACGGATCGCGTGGCCCAGCTGCTCGAGGAGACGGGGCTCGAGGCGAACCACATGAACCGCTATCCGCACGAGTTCTCGGGCGGCCAGCGGCAGCGCATCTCGATCGCGCGCGCGCTCGCGCTGGATCCGAAGTTCATCGTGTGTGACGAGTCGGTCTCCGCGCTCGACGTGTCGGTCCAGGCGCAGGTGCTGAACCTGCTCATGGACCTGCAGGAGTCGCACGGGCTGACGTACATCTTCATCAGCCACGACCTCTCGGTCGTGAAGTTCATCTCCGACACGATGGCCGTGATGAAGGACGGCAAGATCGTGGAGATGGGCGCCGCCGACGCGATCTACGAGAACCCGCGCGAGGCCTACACCAAGCGCCTCATCGACGCCGTTCCGCGCGACGATCTGGACAACATCCGCATGCGCCGCGACCAGCGTCTCGCCGCAGCGAAGTGGGACGACGAGGCCCCGGCGAGCTAGTTCCGCCGGCCCGTCGACCGCCTCCGGAGCCCCGGCCCCGTTGCGCCCCCGGGGCGTCCTGGGCACAATGCCGCGCCCGAGGAGGCCCCGATGAATCGACCCCTGATGCAGATTGCCACGATGCCGGCCGAGAGCGTCACCGCCGACGCGAGCGTGGCCGAAGCCGTCGAACGGATGGTGGGCAGCGGGATCGGTGCGGTCGCCGTCGTCGAGGCGGGGCAGCTCAGCGGGATCTTCACCGAGCGCGACCTCATGACGAAGGTGGTCGCGAAGGGTGCCGAGATGGCCACGCTCGCCGTGCGTGACGTCATGGTCTCGAATCCGATCGCCGTGCCCGCCGGGGCGACGCGCGACGAAGCCATGGAGCTGATGCTCAGCAACCACTTCCGCCATCTGCCCGTGACGGGCGATGACGGCAGCCTCCTCGGCATGCTGTCGATCCGCGATCTCCTCCGGCATCAGGTCGACCGCTTGCGCGACGACGTGCAGTCGTTGCAGCAGTACCTCGCGGCCGACGGGCCCGGCGGGTAGCGCGCTTCGTGAACCGGCCGCACGACGGAATCCTCGACGTCGATCTGCTGGCGTTCGAGCAGGGAAGCCGTGAGGCACGCCGCGCCGTGATCGACGGCGTGATGCGGAGCCTCGCGACGGGCTTCGTCTACTGCCGGCACGACATCCCCGAGGGCGTGATCGACGACGCGTATGCGCACCTGAAGGCGTTCTTCCATCTGTCCCGCGACCAGAAGATGCAGTACGTGCGTCTCGGCAGCATGGGCCAGACCGGCTACACGGGCCTCCTGGTCGAGGCCGCCGCCGATGCGCAGCGCCCGGACTGGAAGGAGATGCTCAACTGGGGCATCGAGCTGGCGCGCGGCCATCCGCTGCGCCGCGCGTTCCCGCATCGCTACATGGAGCGCGTGTTCCCCGAGGACGACGTGCCGGGCATCTCGAGTGCGCTCGAGCTGCTCTACGTTCGCCTGCTCGACCTGCAGCGCCGCTTCCTGCGCATCATCGCCGTCGGCATCGGCTGCGCGCCCGGCTTCTTCGACGGCATGCTCGAGGACGGGCCGACGCTCTGCCGCGCCATCCGCTATCCGCCGATGGGGGAGGCGCCCGACGGCGAGTTCATCTGGGCCGACGCGCACGGCGACATCAACCTGATCACCGCGCTGCCGCGCGCCACGAGCCGCGGCCTCCAGGTGCAGGTCGGCGAGGACGGCGGCGAGTGGATCGACGCCGCGCCTCCGTCCGGCCACGCGATCCTCAACACGGGCATGATGCTCGAGCGGGTCACCAACGGGCGCATCCCGGCCGGGATCCACCGGGTGATCGCGGATCCGGGACAGAGCGAGGAGCGCTTCTCCGTCGTGCAGTTCTGCCACCCGACGCCGCGCACGATCCTCCATCCGGTTTCGAGCTGCATCGACGCCGAGCATCCGCAGCGGGACGGCGCGATCCAGGCCGGCGACTGGCTGGACCAGGTGCTCTACGACATCAACCTGACCGAGGACGCGCGCCGGCTCGATTCGTGAGCCGCGGGATCAGCGCTCGAAGACGCCCTCGACGAGCGGCGTGAAGTGCGACGACGGCACGGGCTTCGGGTCGCGCTCGCCGAAGGTGAGGCCCGTGTGGCGCGCGATCGCGGCGGAGCGCTCGGCGGCGCTCAGGCGCCACCAGGCGAGGTCGTAGACGTGCACGTCCGGATCCGTCTGTCCCGGGAGCCGGCTGCCCGTCGTCCACAGCCGATCGCCGTCGCGGGAGAGCACCAGGCCGGAGATGCCGCCTTCGCGACCCGGCAGGATCAAACCCTCGGCCATGGCGCGCGGGGCCCAGACGCGGACGAAGACGCCGGCGTACCAGTCGAGCGGCCGCTCCGCCTCGACGCGGGCGAGCCAGCGGCCCTCGCCGTCGCTCGACATGGGGCCGCCGCCCGCGAAGCGCCCCGCCCGCGTCTGCGTGTCCATGTCGATGGCCAGCACCGTGTTGCCCTCCGCCGCGGAGAGCAACAGGCCTTCGCCGGGCACGACGAGGAGGTCGCGAACGAGCCGCGTGTGGCCCTCGAGGATCTCGATCCGCGTGGGGTCGAGCGGGACGCGCACGTAGAGGCGGCCGTCCGCGACGCCGTAGACGACGCGCCCGTCCGGCAGCAGGGTCAGCGCCGTGGGGCGACTCCCGTGGCCGCCGAGCTTCTCGATCGGCTCGCCGCCCCCCGTGACGTCGTACACGAGCACCTCGCGCGTGCGCTCGGCTTCCACGAAGGCCGGCGGCATGCGGTCGGAGACCTCCATGCCGCTGGCGACGTAGAGCCAGAGGCCGTCGTGCGAGACGGCGAGGCCGGTGATCGGACGCTGGACGCTTCGCGGCGCGCCGACGAAGACTTGCTGGGCGACATCGTAGACGTGCACGCGGTGGCGCGAGTCGGCGATGGCGAGCCGCGGCGCGTCGCGCGCCAGCGCCAGCCGGACGATCCCCGTCTCGCCCGCGCGCAGCGGTGTGTCGAACGCCGGCTCGACGGTCTCGCGCAGCTCGCCGGTCGCCGCATCGCGCACTTCGACGGTGCCGTTCGCGAGGCCCACGTAGAGACGCTTGCCTTCGCCGCCACGCAATAGGCAGGTGCACGCAGCGCTCGCCGTGATGCGTTGGATCGGTCCGCGCGCCTCGAGGCGCCACAGGCGGACCGAGCCGTCGAAGCCGGCGGAGTAGAGCCGGCTGCCCGACGCATCGAACGAGAGCGAGGACACGGCCCCGGTGTGGCCGTCCCAGCGCTCGAGGAGGAGGCCGCGTTCGACGTCGTAGACCCGGATGCCGTTGCCGCCCGTCAGGAGACGGCGACCGTCGGGGGAGAAGGCGAGCGCGAAGATGCGATCGTCCTCGCCTTCGATCCAGCGCAGGAATGTCTGCGCCTGCAGGTCCCAGATGCCGGCGCGGCCGGTCGTCGTGCCCATCGCGGCGTAGCGCCCGTCGCGGGACGTGGCGACGCACGTGGCCATCGCCGTCGTGTGCTCCGGCAACGCCGTTTCGGTGCCGTTGCCGACCTCGATCACGCGTAGCCCGTAGCGCCGCTCGGCCGACGCGTAGAACGCACGCACGATGCGCTTCGCGTCGTGGGTCAGCGTGAAGGCGTTCGTGGCACCGAGGCCCGCCTCGGGGCCGGCGCCGACCGTGCGCAGGGGCTCACCCGTCGCGGCCGCATACGCGCCGATGCGCCCGTCGGCCCGGAGCGCGAGCACGTACGCGTCCGTGCAGTCGAGCAGCCCGTTCGTCAACACGATCGAGTCGATCGGCCGGCTCCACAGGACGCCGCGGCCGCCGAGGTCGACGCCATGCAGGCGCGTCACCGCATCGGCGCCGGGCGACACCGAGATGCAGTACGCGCGCCGGCCGTTCGGCGCCACGGCCAGGCACCGCACGCCCAGGCCCGGCAGCTCGACGCGGACGGGCGTCGACGGCTCCGGCGGATCCCCGCCCCAGACGATGAGCGTGCCGTCCTGGGCGGCCGAGACGATGCCGCCCTGCGCACCGCGCGTGGCGATGCCCGTGATGGCCATGCTGTGGCCGTCCTGGATGGCGATGGGGGCCTTGCGCGGCGGCGTCCACAGCCGGATACGCCGCTCGGCGTCGGTCGTCGCCAGCACGCGGCCACCTGACGAGATCGCTGCGGAGGTCGTTCGCGCGCCGGCGCCGCCCAGCCGCCGCGGCGGCGCGCTGCCGGCTTCGAGCACGAACACCGAGCCCTCGTCCATGACGACGCAGGCGACGTCGTCGTGGGCGCTCACCGCGCGGATCGTCGCGGGCCGACCGACGAGCGCCGCCGCGTCGGCGCGCGGCGTGGCGCGCATCCCCTCGGACGTCGAGGTCGCCACCTCGAGGCGCCCGTCCTCGTGCGCAACGAGCACGGACGTACCGCGATCGAACGAGGTGATGTGCGTGACGCCCGTCTCCACGAGCGTCGTGGCTCGGCTCTCCGACGTGAGCGGCAGCGTCACCTGGAGCAGCGCGCCCGCGGCGTTGCGCAGCCACACGCGGTCGTCTGCGGTGACGACGAGCTCGGCGAGCGGACCGGCGCCGATCGCCAGGTTGTGCTCGAGCAGACCCGAGGCCGTCGACCAGTGCAGCAGGCGGCCGCCCGCCGTGACGCAAAGGAACCCGCTGCCCTGGGGCAGGACGTGCAGGTCGCGGACGGCGTCCTTCGGGCCCACGAGCGTCTGGGTCGTGCGCTCCGTCTCGACGTCGTACACGCGCAGCGTGCCTTCCTCGCCGCCGGCGACGAGGCGCTTCCCGTCGGCGAAGAACGCCATGCACAGCGTCGCGGCGCCGCGGACGGGCAGCTCGTGCGTCGTGCGTCCCGTGCGCACGTCCCAGATACGGATGCGGCCGTGCTCGCCCCCGGCGGCCAAGCGTGCGCCCCCGTCGTCGAAGGCGAGGCAGCGCGCGGCGGTGCCCACAGCGAGGGGGCGGGAGTGCGGCGGCAGGAGCGAGAGCCCGCGGCCGAGCGCCAGCCACGCGTCCGATGTCGCGTCGAGCTCGAGGGCACGCGCGGCCGCGAGGGCCGCGGCGGCGCCGCGCCGCTCCTGGAGGAACCGTTCCGCGTTGCCGACGTAGGCGCGCGCCAGGGAGCGCTCGCTGTCGCGGTTCGCGGACTTCGCCTCGAGCGCGGCGGCATCCGCGCGCTGCTGCTGGCGCACCGCCTCGCGGCGCTCGGCGTCCACCAGCGCGATCACGACGATCGCCGCGACGGCGACGGCGGCCAGGCCGAAGAGCGCGACGCGCCGGAGGAGCCGGCGACGCGCCAGGCGCTCGCCCTCGCTGAGCGCCCGTTGGCGCAGGGTGTCGATGCGCGCATCGAGCTTGGGGACGCGCGGATCCTCGGGCATCACCTCGCGTGCGCGGGTGAGCGCGGCCATGGCCCGGTCGAGCGGTGCGAGCACGGCCGAGCCGGTGAGCGTCTCGGCTGCCGACAGCGCCGCTTCCGCTTCGGCGAAGCGTTGCGCGACCTCGCGCTCGAGCTGCGTCGACTGCTCCCAGAAGCGGACGCGAGCGGCGAGCTCGATCGCGCTCTGGATGCGCTCGTCCGGATCGCGCGCAAGCGCGAGCGCACAGATGTCGGCGAGCGCCTCGGGCACGTCGTCGTCGATCGCGTCCGCGCGCGGCGGCTCCTCCTTGAGGAGCGAGTTCATGTACGTGCCGAGGTTGGTGAGGTCGTGGGGGAGCCGCCCGGTGAGGATCTCGAACAGCATCACGCCCAGGCTGTAGACGTCCGTGCGGGCATCGATCTTCTCGAGCTGGCCGCGCGCCGCCTCGGGCGACATGAACCCCGGCGTGCCGATCGCGCCCGCCACCGTCTCGTGCTCGGGTCGCGTGGCCGAGATCTCGGCCTGCCACTCCTGCGCGGCTTCATCGGGTGTGCCCTTGACCTTCGCGAGGCCCCAGTCGAGCACGATCACCTCGCCGTACTCCCCGAGCGCGACGTTGGCCGGCTTCATGTCGCGGTGGATGACGCCGCGGTCGTGGGCGTACGCGAGCGTGTCGACGACCTTGAGCCACGTCTCCAGCAGCACGACGCGGCGCGAGAAGCTCGGGCGCCCGACGAGCGCCGCGCGCAGCGTCCGGTTGCCGCGTACGAAGCGCATCGTGTAGTAGGGGACCCCGCCGTCGGTCTGGCCCAGCTCGTAGACCGGCACGATCCCCGGGTGCTCCATGGCGCCGGTCACGCGCGCTTCGCGCAGGAAGCGCGTCTTGAGCTCGTCGAATGCGTCCGAGACCGGGCTGCCGCTGTGCGGGCTCTCGAGCCGCGACGGCGAGTCCGGCAGGTCGGCCATGGGGTCCAGGTCCGGCCGCACGACCTTCATGGCGACGCGCCGGTTCAGGTCGGTGTCGAGCGCCAGGAACACCACGCCCATGCCGCCCTTGCCGACGCGCTCGTACTCGACGTAGCGCCCCTCGCGGATCGGCGCCAGGCCCTCGGCCTCGGCGGGCCGCCGCGACGGTTCCGGATCAGGGAGCGTGGTCTCGGCCATGAACTCGCCGCGATGGTACCGGGGAAAACTGCTGCAAGTTGTGACAGGC
>JASJAY010000224.1 GCA_030066775.1 Planctomycetota bacterium | reverse complement strand
CGGTCTGCTGGGCGCGCTCCAGGGCCTCGCGGCCCAGGTCGTGAAAGCCGGGGCGCATGCCGTCTCGCGCCAGGGCATCCTGCCGCGCAATGGCAGCTTGCGGCTGCCGGGCCTCTCGGCGCCCGTGTCCGTCGCCTACGACGACCACGGCGTGCCCCACCTGCGCGCCTCGAGCGATGCGGACCTGTTCCGCGCGCACGGGTTCGTGCATGCGCTCGACCGCTACTTCCAGATGGACATGCTCCGGCGCGTGCTCCGTGGGCGCCTCGCGGAGACGGTGGGGGAGCAGACCCTCGGACCGATCGCCATGCCGCCGTTCACGGCGGAGCGCACGACGTCGGACGCGGACGCCTTCATGCGCGCGCTCGACCTCGTGCCCGCCGCGCGCCGCGTGCTCGCCCATGCCGATGCCGAGGGGCGCCGGCTGATCGGCGCCTACGTCTCCGGCGTGAACGCCGCGCTGCCGATGCTCCGGCGTCGCAAGCCGATCGAGTACCGCGGCATCCGCCTCCCGATCAAGCCGTGGACGCCCATCGACTCGATCCTGATCGCAAAGGGCATGGCCTTCGGCCTCTCGTTCAAGTGGCGCACGGCGCCGGGCTTCGGCGCCATCGCCGAACGCCTCAAGGACAAGCCCGAGCACCTCGCGAAGATCCTGCCGCCGATCCCCACCGACGCGGCGCTCGCGATGACGAACCTGATCGGGGAGCTCTCGCTCGGCATCGAGGCCTTCGAGGCGTTCCGCACGCCGGCGGCCGGCAGCAATGCGTTCGTCGTCGGGTCGGCGCGCAGCGAGAGCGGGATGCCGATCCTCGCCAGCGATCCGCACCTCGAGCTCCAGCTGCCCGCCGTCTGGTACCTGTCGAGTCTCGTCGCGCCGGGCTATCAGGCCGTCGGCTGCTCCATTCCCGGCATCCCCGGTGTCGTGATCGGCCGCAACCACAACCTCTCGTGGGGCCTCACCAACGGGATGATCGACGACGCCGACCTCTGGCTCGAGGAGGTCGACGACGCGGGCAAGCGCTACAAGGTCGACGGCACGTGGCGGCGCATGCAGCGCGAGACCGTGGGCATCCGCCGTCGCGGGACCTCGCCGCGGCTATTCACGCTCAGGCGCACGCACCGCGGCCCGCTGCTCTCCGATGCGATGCCCGGCTACGAGGGGCCGCCGCTGTCGTTGCGCATGACGCTGCACGAGAACGCCCTCGATCTCGAGTCCTTCCTCGGGCTGGGCCGCGCGCGCGACGTGGACGCGGCGCTCGAGGCCGTGCGCCACTTCGGTTCGCCGGCGCAGAACCTGCTGCTGGCCGACGACAAGGGCCAGGTGGGCTATTGCCTGATGGGCAACGTGCCCGTGCGCACGCAGGATCACCATCCCGCGCTGCCGCGCGACGGCACGACCACCGCCTCCGACTGGCAGGGCTTCATCCCCGAAGACGAGATGCCGCGCGCGAAGATCGCGCCCGAGGACGTGCTCGTCTCGGCGAACCACCCCCAGGTCGGCGCCGGCTATCCGCACTACCTGAGCCATCTCTACGAGCCGACCCACCGCGCGCAGCGGATCCAGGAGCTCCTGGGTGCGCGCACGCGGCATACGCCGGACGATCTCCGTCGCATCCAGCTCGACGCGACGAATCTCTGCGCGCGCGAGATCAAGCAGCACGTGCTCTTGCCTCACGCCGAAGCCGTGCGTCGTGCGCGTCCGGCGGTGGGGGCGCTCCTCGATCGGCTGCTCGCGTGGGAAGGCGACGAACGCAAGCAGGCGGGCGGCGCCGTCCCATGGCACCTCTTCTATCACCACCTCCTCCGGCGCACGTTCGAGCCTGTGATCGGCGCGACGCTCATGCGCGCGTGGCTCGGCATGATCAACCTGGTGGACACACCGTTGCTCGCTGCGTTCCGCGAGCCCGACAGCCCGTGGGCGCCGGCCGACGTGCGCGCGAGCATCGTGGGCGAAGCCATGGAGGCGACGCTCACCGACCTCAAGCGCCGCGGCCTCACGCTGGCGAGCCCCTGGGGCGACATGCACCAGCTCACGCTGCGCCATCCGGCCGCACCGTTCGAAGTGCTCGCGCCGACGTTCAACCAGGGGCCGATCCCGATGGACGGCGGGCCCTTCAGCGTGATGTCGGGGCAGTACATGCACTACAACCCCGGCCGCATGGTGGTGGGGGCCTCGTACCGCCACGTCGTCGACATGGCGCATCCCGAGCAGGGCCGGATGATCACCTTCGGGGGGCAGTCGGGCCACGCGGGCTCGCCGCACTACGCCGACCTGACGCCGCTCTGGGTCGCGGGTGAGACCCTGCCCATGCGGCTCGAGACGCTGCCCGAGGGCGCGCGCACCCTGGACCTCCTGCCCGGTTGAGCGGCGCGGCCGACTCGGCGGTCCTCGTCTTTGTAGACTGGGCGCCTCTTCCTCTCGGAGGTGGCCCCATGCGCGCCCTCGCTCCTTTCGCACTCCTCGTTGCCCTGCTGCTACTTGTTCCGTACGGAACGAACGCCGTCTTGGCGGAAGAGCCCCCCGCGCCGAAGGAGGAGCCTTCGCCGCCGACCCCGGAGGAAGCGACTCCCGAGACCGACGAGACGGAGCCGCCCGAGGAGACGGTCCTCGAACCTCGCAAGGCGTACGTCGAGGCGACCCAGGCCGCAATGGAGCTGCCCCGCGCGCAGCAGATGCCGGCCCGGCGCAAGGCCGCACAGGACTGGCTGGCGCGATGGGAGACGTCCGGACAGACGGCCGACGGCATGTCCCTGCTCTACCTCGGTCGGCTGCAGCAAATGGCCGAGCGCTACGTCGACGCCGCGGCGAGCTTCCGCGCGCTGCTGGCCACGGAAGAGACGCCCGAGACCCTCCGCGCGCAGGCGGCGACCGGCGTCGCAGGCCTGCTCTCGAACGCCAAGTCCCGCAAGCCCTTGACGGCGGCCTCGCAGTGCGTGGCTTGCGTGGAGTCGGTGACGGCGTATCTGACGACGGCGTCCGGCCAAGCCACCGCCAACTTGCGGGCCAACACGCATCGCACGCTCGGCAACTACTTCAGCGTCGTCAACGACGGCGACGCGAGCATCTCGCACCACATGCGTGCCGCGGTCTTGAACCCGTCGCTCGCGACCGCGTCCGCGCGCTCCGTGCTGCGCGAGATGATGGGCCGCACCCACAGCATGGAGGGCTACGCGCCGCTGCGCGCGGGCGCGAACGCCGTGCTGGCCGCGCTCGGTGCGCTCGCACAGCAGAATCTCGAGCAGGCGCGGCAGAACCTCGCCACGCTCGAGAAGGATGGCGCCGCCGATGCGCGCATCCGCTCGGCCGAGCGGGCGCTGCGTAGCGCCGAGCGGGGTGCTGACCTGCAGGCGCGCTACGCCAAGCCCTTCGCGATGATGGGCACGGACGCTCCGCAGTGGACCCTCGAGCACGCCTTCGGCGACCTGAAGGCGCTGAGCGAGCTCAAGGGCAAGGTCGTGGTGCTCGACTTCTGGGCGACGTGGTGCCCCTGGTGCATCAAGAGCTTCCCCGCGATCCGCGACGTGCTCCGGGACTACGAAGGGAAGGACCTCGTCTTCGTCGGGGTCACCGCCAGCGCGAGCGTGGTGTACGAGGCCCGCTACGACCTGGACGATGATCTCGCCGATCGCCACGAGCCCGGCGAGCGTGCACGGGCCGTGGCGCGCCTTGCTCGCGGAAACCGCGAGCCGGATCCCGAGAAGGGCATCTTCGCCGAGGCCGAGTTCAAGGAGCGCGAGCTCGCGGCCATCCAGACCTTCATCGAGAACCACGAGATGACGTGGCCGGTCGTCATGATCGACAAGGCGGAGCCGGCGCCGAAGTACGCGCTCATGGGCTGGCCCCATGCCGTCGTGATCGACAAGCAGGGGCGCATTCGCTACTTCAAGAGCGGCGCGCTCCTGCGCGAGAAGCCCGAGGCGGTGAAGAAGTTCCGCAAGGTGCTCGACGATCTGCTGGCCGAGTAGCTACCCCGTACGCGCCGCGCGTCGCACATAAGCCACGACGCTCGCGAAGACGAGCACCAGGCCTGACAGGTACGCAAGGGCCAACGAGGCAGTGGAGATGTCGCCCCACACGCGCGCCTCCCCGCTGCCCTCCATGTACTGATCGAGCGCGGGCCCCTGGACCGTGGCAACGAACACGGTCGGGACGAGGATCAGCGTCACGAGCACGGGGATGATCCACCGCCAGCGTCCGGTGCTCTGGGGCACGAGGCGATCCACCCAGAACGGGATCACCACGAGCGCGATACCGCAAAGCGCGATCGCGAGCCGCCCGAAGACGTCGGTGTCCCCCTCGGCCTTCTCGATGATCGTCACGATGAGCGCCGCGAGCACGGCGCGCGCAGGGGCCGCGAGCTCACGGCGTCCGCCGACCGGGGCGAGCGCGACCAGGCTGCGCCACACCAGGAGGAGGCCGACACACTCCACGAAGAAGTCGTGGTCGGGGAGCTGGAAGAGCTGCTGTCCCGTGAGCAGCCATCCGAGCACGAAGCCGGTGAGGCCGAGCCACGGCTTCTGCGCGCCCTTCACCGCGCCGACGGTGAGGGTCAGAGCGAGGAGGAGAGCAAGGGCCGCCATGATCAGCACTACGTACGGCGCCACGACGACGACGGTGGACGGCTCGCGATCGGCGCGCAGCGACTGCGCGGTGCGGACGGCGCTCCGCAGATCGTGATGAAACTCGAGCTCCGCCATCTCGGGCGGCAGCCGGCTCAGCATGCCGACGAACGAGGCCAGGTGCTCGGAGCTGTCCCGGACCAGGCGATCGAGCCGACGCAGCGCCGCGCGACGCCCCCCGAGCTCTGAGCGGCGAAGCACGCGACTCCAGAGCTCCGCACGGGCGAGCGGCGTGGTCAGGTCGAGCGCGACGAGGCCGCGCTCGATGTCGGCATCGGACGCCTCTTCGAGCCACTTCGATCCGACAGGCAGACCGTGCGCTGCGCGTACGAGCATGGCCGCGTGGTGCACGTCGACCCGCTCGTTGCCAGGGAGGGGGTTGAACAAGAGCGCGCGGAGGTCCTCGCGCGCGTCGCGCAGCGGGATGTAGATCAGCACGCGCAGGAGCTGCCGCGCCCGGTCGGCATTGTCGCCCGTGCGGAGCGAGGGATCGGCCTCCAGGAGCGCCGCCAGTCGCGACGTGACCCACACGCCCCAGCTCGGGCGTAGGTCTTCCTCGCCACGCTCGTGGAGCCGAACGATCACCGCGACGCTCTGGCTCGGCTCGGCGACGAAGTCCGCCACCGGCAGCCGAGCGAACGAAGGGGGCGTGCGCTCGTAGCGCACGACGGCGACGTCACCGGCAGCGCGGAAGGGTGCGCTCGTCTGATGCCAGACAGCCTGGCTCGTTCCCCGCTCGATCACACGTCCGCCATGGAACTCGAGCGCAAGCCCGCCCGGTCGAATCCGCGCACGCCAAAGCGAGAAGGCCTCGGCCAGCGCGGTGCCCGGCTCGGCGATCATGCGCCGCCGCGGCTGGTAGGTGAGCCCCGCGAATCCCGTTCGCAGGATCAGCTCGGTCTGGGACTCCGGCCAGGCCGTCGCGGCCGTCCATCCGGCGTACACCGGAGCGAGCTCTTCGACGCCGGCAGGCATCCGGTCCCAGCGCATGAGCGCCGCGCCGAGGCCCGGGAACTGACTCGTGATCTCGCCGTCGGCGAACGGGATCACGCGCGAGCTGAGCAGTACGTCCTCGCGCACGACGCCCGAACGACGGGCCGCGAGCTGGAACAGCCACAGCCGATAGAGCGACTCCTCGCTTCCTTCGAGACCCGAGCTCACCTCCGGCATGCACCACTCGCACCAG
>JASJAY010000081.1 GCA_030066775.1 Planctomycetota bacterium | reverse complement strand
ACGAATCATCGAAGATGCGCACGGCATTCGGCGCCGCCGCCGCAAAGACGTCGCCTGCGGGGTGATACGCCACATCCGACACGCGACCCGGACCGACGTCCGTCGTGCGCAGACTGCGGTCGAAGCGGCTGCGGACGTGTTGCCACTCCCACCCGCGGTGATCCGCGGGCGCCGCGTCGAGGTGTCGACGCGCGGCCTCGACATCGTGTGCGTCCAGCGCGGCATCCCCTGCGGCCACGATGGCGACGTAGCTCTGGAACCGCGTCGCCGCTTCCTTCGACTGCAGGGTCGTCACGTAATAGGCGGTGCTCGCCACCAGGGCCACGAACGCGACGAGGATCGTCGCCGACAGCGCGCGGTGCCGCCGGATCGCGGAGCGCAGGTGGTAGGCGAAGCTCGGAGGCCGCGCGGCGATCGGACGCCCCTCGAGGTACGCCCGCAGGTCGGCGGCCAGCGCCTCGGCCGTGGCGTACCGGAGCTTCCGGTCGCGCGCGGTCGCCTTGAGCACGATCGCCTCGAGGTCGGGCGGCACGCGCGACTCGAGGCTGCGCGGTCGGGGCGGCGACTCGTTCGCAATGCTCGCCAAGAGCTGCGCATGGTCGTCGCCCGGATACGCGTGCCGGAGCGTGAGCAGCTCGTAGAGCGTCACGCCGAGGCCGTAGATGTCGCCCTGCACGTCGGACTCGCCCGCGAGGCGCTCGGGGGGCATATACCGGAGCGTGCCGAGCATGTCGCCCGGGCGGGTCAGGTCGTTCGAGCCCTCCTCCTTGCAGAGGCCGAAGTCCGTGATCCAGAGCTTGCCCGTGGTGTCGACCATCAGGTTCGAGGGCTTGATGTCGCGGTGCAGGATGCCGCGCGCGTGCGCCGCGGCGACGCCCTCACTGGCCTGGAGCACGAGCCGCGCGGCGTTGTCGAACCACGTGCGCGTGAGCTCCGAGACGGCTCTTGCGGCCGGCGCGCTCCACGCGGCGCCGGAGGTCGACACGCTCGGGTCCGAACCCTCGCGCAGCTCTGCGCCGAGCAGGCGATCGACGAGCGCGTCGTCGTCCGGCGTCCCGTCCGCGTCGTGCGGTTGGACGCGGTCGCGGACGTCGGCCACGAGCTCGTCGAGCCCGCGCCCCTCGATGTACTGCATCGCGAAGTAGTGGATGCCGTCGTGCTCGCCGATGCCGATCACCGGCACGACGTTCTTGTGCTGCAGCCGCCCCGCTGCCCTCGCCTCCAGGCGGAACCGCTCGAGGAAGCGCGGGTCCTTCGTGAGGTTGGACGGCAGCATCTTCAGCGCGACGCGCCGGTCGAGCGTCTCCTGCATCGCCTCGTACACGACGCCCATGCCGCCGCGACCGATCTCGCGGATGAGGCGGTACTCGCCGAGCTCCGTACCCAGGGCCTCGTCGATGGCCTCGAGGTCCTGCTTCACGTCCTCCTTGAACCCCTCCATGCGCATCAGCACGGGGAAGAGCTTCTCGATCTCGGAGGCAAGCTCGGGATGCCGGGCGGCGTAGGTGGCGACGCTGGGCGCCTCCCCCGCACGCATGCGCGCCACGAACTCCTCGGAGAGCTGGTCCAGGAGCTCGGCGGCGTCGGGCGCGGTCATGCAGTCGACGCGTCCGGGCCCGCCCCTACCGCTTCGAGGATCGCCTGCATGCGGGCGAGCGCACGCACATAGCGCTTGCTGGCGGCGGGCGGCTTGATGTCGAGCTCGGCGGCGGCCTCGATGTTGGAGAGCTCCTCGAAGTGCCGCAGCACGAGGATCTCGCGGTCGTCGGCGTCCATCTGGTCGAGCGCAGCCGCGACCTGCAGCCGCTGCTCCTCGCGCGCGATGCGCTGGGTCGGCGTGGTCAGCCCCCCCATCAGCTGGTCCACCAGCGCGGGCGTCGACGCGCCGGGGATCCCCGCGTCGACCTGCCGCCGGACGTCGCGCTTCTTCGCGCCGATGTGCCGGCGCTGCAGCGCGATGAGCTGCTGGGCGGTGATGAAGCGCAGCCAGAGGAAGAACGGCATGCGCGGGTTCGCGACATAGTCGCGCACGCGGCGGTTGACCTCGACGTAGGCGTCCTGCAGGACGTCGGAGGCCCCGACCCGGCCCTTCACGCGCGGGTCCATGCGCAGGTGGACCATCTTCAGCAGCCGGCGGCGGTGCTGCTTCCAGAGCTCGCCCAAGGTCTCCTCGACGTCGTCGCCCGCGGCGGCCAGTGCCGTGGCTTCCGGATCGGGGGTCTCGAGCTCGCTCATCCCGACCAGCATAGCAATCCGGGACCAGCCGGCCTGTCCGCTGTGGTGCATGCACGTCCTCCATGCGGGCCCACCTGTGCGGGGCGACCCGTCCATGAACAGCGAGGCCCGCGCCGCCGCGACAGCGCACTTCGTCAAACCGCGTGGTTTTCTCGCCCGCCGCCCGTGCGTTTGGTCGAATGCACGGGATGTCGGATGCGCCTGCCCCCACCCCCGATCGCGGGACCGTGCTCGTCACGGGCGCCACGGGCTACATCGGCGGCCGGCTGGTGCCGCGTCTGCTCGAGCGGGGCTGGCGCGTACGCTGCCTGGTCCGGTCGCCGCGCAAGCTGGAGGATCGGCCGTGGGTGGACGATCCGCGCGTCGAGGTCGTCAAGGCCGACGCGGCGGATGCCGAGGCGCTCCAGGCGGTCATGCAGGGCTGCACGGCCGCGTACTACCTGATCCACTCGATGGAGGCGGCCGGCGCCGACTACCGCGAGCGCGACCGCGCCCTCGCGCGGGGATTCGCACACGCGGCCTCGGCCGCGGGCCTCGAGCGCATCGTCTACCTCGGCGGACTCGGCGAGACGGGCGAGAACCTGAGCGAACACCTGACGTCGCGCCGCGAGACCGAGCACGCGCTGCGCGAAGGCGATGTGCCGGTGACGGTGCTGCGCGCGGCGATGATCATCGGGTCCGGCTCGGCGTCGTTCGAGATCCTGCGCTACATCGTCGAGCGCCTGCCGATCATGATCACACCGCGCTGGGTCTCGACCGAGTCGCAGCCGATCTCGATCCGCAACGTCCTCTTCTACCTGACCGCGTGCCTCGAGACGCCGGAGACGGCCGGCAAGACGCTCGACATCGGCGGTCCGGACATCGCCTCCTACAAGAGTCTGATGGGCATCATGGCGGAGGAGCGCGGCTTGCCGCGGCGCATCATCCTGCCGGTACCGATCCTCACGCCGCGCCTCAGCTCGCTCTGGATCCATCTCGTGACGCCCGTCTCCGCGAAGCTCGCCCGGCCGCTCGCCGAGGGGCTCCGCAACCGGGTCGTCTGCCGCAACGACGAGGCGGCGCAGCTCATGCCCCAGCGCTTGATCGGCGCCCGTGAGGCGATCGCCATGGCGCTGGGCAAGGTCGCCGCGGGCGAGGTCGAGACCTCGTGGGCCGACGCCGGCACCGTGCCGGGCGACCCGGACTGGGCCGGCGGCACGCTCTTCGTCGATCGCCGCGAGTCCGACGTCGCCGCGTCGGCGCAGGACACCTACGCGGTCGTCTCGGCTATCGGCGGCCATCGCGGCTACTACTACGCCGACTGGCTCTGGCGCGTGCGCGGCTGGCTCGACCAGCTCGTGGGCGGGCCGGGCCTGCGCCGGGGTCGGCGCGACCCGGTGCGCGTGCATTTCGGCGACGCGATCGACTTCTGGCGCGTGACGGGCGTCGAGGTCGACAGGCTGCTGGCGCTGCGCGCGGAGATGAAGCTGCCCGGCGTCGCGCGGCTGGCGTTCACGATCGAGCCGAAGGACGACGGCACGACGCATCTCGTGCAGGAGGCGCGCTTCAAGCCGAAGGGGCTCTTCGGTCTCCTGTACTGGTACAGCGTGCTGCCGCTGCACCACGTCGTCTTCCGCGGCATGCTGCGCGAGATCGGCGAAGCCGCCGTCGCCCGTGCGGAGGCGCGCGCCGCAGCGGCGGCGCCGACGGCCTGACACGCGTCAGCCGCGGACCACGTCCAGCGCGACGTCGGGTCGCGCCGTGACGATGCCGCGTACGCCCCAGGCCAAGAGCCGCCGCATCGTGTCGGCTTCGTTCACGCACCAGACATGCACGTCCACGCCGCGCCGCGCCAACGCCTTCACGAGGCGCGGACTCACGACGCGACGCGTACCCGCGCGCTCCGGCACGGTGAACACACTGGCCTCGGTCTGGGCGGCCCACCCGAGCCCCAAGGCTCGCCACGTCAGGAAGCGCCGGACCTCGGCCGCGGTGGCGTGCGTGGCGATGCCGGGGGCCTCGGCGCGTAGCCAGCGGATGGGCCGGTCCTGGAACGACCCCACGCAGACCCGGGACTCCGCCCCCGCCGCGCGAACGCAGCTCAGGACGGCGCGCGTCGCCTCGAGGCCATCGACCTTGATCTCGATGCTGACGCGCAGCGCGTCGTAGCGCCCGAGGACTTCGTGGAGCAGCGGGAGGCGAACGCCCTGGCCGCGGAAGGGAAAGGAGCCCCCGTCATCGGGGGTGAACGCGTGGCCTGCGTCCAGCGCGCGGAGCGCGCCCAGCTCCAGGTCGGCGATGGCGCCCGTGCCGTCGGTGGTGCGGTCGACCGTCGGGTCGTGGCTGACGACGACGTGCCCGTCGCGCGAGACGTGCACGTCGAGCTCGACGGCATCGGCACCGAGCTCCACGGCGCGGTCGAACGCGGCGAACGTGTTCTCCGGCGCAAGCGCGCTGCCACCGCGATGCGCGATGACCATCGGTCGATCAGCGGAGAAGAACGGGAGGGGCGGCTTCGGGGGCACGGGGGCGTCCATCGCGCACGGAGTGCGGGACGCGAGCATAGCCGCGCCGGACGCGCGCGGCATGGGGCCGGCGGGCCTGGAGCGCCCGCCGCAGATCGACGAGCACCATGTGCGGCACGGTGAGCGCCGCGAGCCCCACGAAGACGACCTGCAAGAGCGCCGCGTCGGCGCTCGTCGTGGGACGCAGGAACGCGTACGCGCCGGCCGCCATCGCGAGCGCGGCGATCGACAGCGGCGCCGAGATGCGCGCGTACGCGCCGGCGGCCGCCTTCGAGCTGGTGCGTGCCTCGGGCAACGTCGCGGCCATGTCGATCGCGTGGCGCATCGAATGCCAGCCACAGAAGTAGAGCGCGAAGAAGGGCAAGGGCGGAAGCACCGCCGCCGCCGCACCGAGCGCTCCCATCTCGTAGGCGCTCATTCGCCGGCGCGCGCCGCCGGTGAGGTTGCGCACGAAGGTGATCAGCGTGGCGCCGAGCGTGCATCCCAGGGCGAGAGCGAAGACGGCCGGGAGCGGCTCCAGGAACACGCGCGGCGACGTGCCCGGCACCAGCCATGCCACCACCTGCCCGATCTCCTCGGGATGGAACAGGATCGGCAACACGAGTGCGAGGCTGCCGCGCCCCACGACGTCGACAGCGGTCCAGCCCTTCGCCGGCGCGCCCGCCTCCACGTCGGCGAGGCCGAAGTGCAGCAGGGACAGGAGCGCGAAGAGGATCAGGCCGGCGGCCGGCAGCGCGATCCAGAACGCCACGACGAGCCCGGTGAGCGCCATGTAGGCCAACGCCGTGCCCCATGCCCACCGCGCGGACCAGGGCGTGCCGACGAGCGACCGCGCGAGGAGCAGGTCGGTGGCGCCGTGCGGGAGACCGAGCACGGCCACGGACACGGCGAGAAGCAGGATGCCCGCTTGCGGACCGGGCGTGAGCCCGAAGGCCGCGAAGAACGTGATCGAGAGCGTGACGACCAGCGCCATGCGTGTATGCGCGCGACGCCAGCGTCGAGCGCGTACGGTCTGACGCAGCGCGCTCTCCGGCGCGATGGCGGCACCGAGACCTGCCGCGCGGCGAAGCGGGCCAAGCAGCGGGATCGGGTTCGCGCGGGTGGTCATGGATCCAGCCATCCGTGGGCCGATGCGGGTCTTTCCGAATGCCCGGCGGGGAACGTGGGGACTTCTTCGACTCCCCCCCGCACCCCGGAGCGCCGACGGCGGCGGCCAAAACCTGTACAGCTTCCAGACACCCAGGCGTGCGCCGTCGGTGCGCGTCCCCCCGTCGGCCAAACCACCTTCTCAGGAGTGGCTTACGACGAAACGGCGTGGAAGCGGCCGCGCGCGTCCTGGCCCACCCGCGCCTGGGCCACGGCGGGGTCGTGGGTGAAGAACACGGATCCGCCGCGCGCGAGCAGGTCCGTGAGGAGCGCGCGCTTCTCGTCGATCAGGAGCTCCGGGAAGCGGTCGTACCCCATGGTGATCGGCAGATGCATCCACGGCGCCCCGGGGATCAGATCGCCGACGAACACCACCGGCCCCGCGTCGGTCTCGACCTCGGTCATGAGCAGCCCCGGCGTGTGGCCGTCGCTCGTGTGGAACCGATAGCCCGGGCCGAGCACGTCGCTCGTCGGCCCGTCGACGATCTCGAGCCGGCCCGACGCCTCGAGCAACTCCTGGATCGCGGGGATGAACGATGCGCGATCGCGGGCGTGCGGTGCCGTCGCCCGCGCCCAGGCCTCACGTCCCACGACGAACCGCGCGCGCGGGAAGAGCAGGGCCGGCGCGACCCCCTCCGCGTAGGCGGAGAGCAATCCCCCCGCGTGATCGAAGTGCAGGTGCGAGAGCACGACCACGTCGATGTCCGCGTCGCTCAAGCCCAGCGCACCCAAGCTCGCGAGCAACACGTGCTCGCTCTCGACGACGCCGTAGCGGTCGCGGTACTTGGGCTCGAAGAAGGCCCCGATGCCCGTCTCGAAGAGCACGTTGCGCGTCTCCTCCTGCACGAGCATGGCGCGGCAGGCGAGATCGATGCGGCCGCGATCGTCCGGCGGCGCCCAGCGCTCCCAGACGGCGCGCGGGCAGTTGCCGAACATCGCCCCCCCATCGAGCTTCTGCGTGTTGCCGGGTACGGGTCGGATCGTTCGCGTCACGCGCCCAGCATAGAGCGCGCGCGTTGGCCTTTCGCGCCTGTTCAGCGCGCACCGCACTTCCTACGATGCGCCGCTGATGCGTCCCCGGCTCCACAACCTGATCTTCCTGTGCATGGCGATCGGGATTGCCGTGGGGCTGCCGCTGGCTTGGTCGAACGGACCCAAGGACGCGGACAAGAACGGCTTCGTGACGCGCCAGGAGTGGGCGGACGCCGGCGAGCCGGCCGACGCGTTCGCTGCGGAGGACCTCGACGCCGACGGCAACATCGACGTGGGCTGGTACCACGAGACGCTGCTCTGGCTCGACCTGGTCGGCAAGATCATCTTCATCGGGCTGCTGAAGATGATCATCGCGCCGCTGATCCTCGTCAGCATCGTGGCCGGCATCACGAGCATCCCCTCGTTCGGTGAAGCCGGACGCATCGGATGGAAGGCGCTCGCCTACTACGTCGTGACGACCACCGTGGCGGTCACGCTCGGGCTCGTCCTCGTCCTGCTCGTGCAGCCCGGGGATCGGGGCAACGTCGAGACGATGCGCACGGATCGGCTGGCCGAGATCGAGCGCGCCGATGCCGCCTTCCGCGCCGAGACCGGCCTCGATCCGACGCTGGAGGAGAACGAGGCGCGCTGGCTCACCTACCTGGCCGCGCGCGAAGGCGAGGTCCGCGGCGAGCGCTATGAGCGCGTCGCCAGCAAGAAGGACCGCAGCACGTACGACATGTTCGTCGACGACATCGTGCGCCCGATGATCGCGAACCCGTTCGCGTCGCTCACGACGCGCAACAGCTTGGGGATCATCTTCTTCGCCATCGTGCTCGCCTTGGCCTGCATGGCGGTGGGCGAGCCCGCACGGCCGCTGATCGATCTGTTCCAGGCGGCCAACCACGTAGTGATGCGCATCACCATCTGGCTGATGGCGATCTCGCCGTTCGCGATCCTATGCCTGCTCGCCGCGATCGTCGCGCGCCACGGCCCCGCCGTCTTCGAGACCCTGGGCTGGTATTGCGGCACCGTCGTGGCCGGCATCCTCATCCACAGCGCCTTCCTGCTGCTCGTCGTCTGGGTGGTCGGACGCAAGTCGCCGCTGGCCTTCATCCGCGGCATCCGCGAAGCGTGGGCGATTGCGTTCGCGACGCGCTCGAGCGCCGCGACGCTGCCCGTGACGGTGCGGTGCGTGACGAAGAACCTCGGCGTCTCACCGAAGGTCGCGAACTTCACGCTGCCGGTTGGCGCGACGCTGAACATGGACGGCACGGCGCTCTACGAGGGCGTCGCGGTGATCTTCCTGATCCAGATCTTCGGCAGCATGCCGGATGTCGGCATCACGCTGGAGCTGGGCCACGTCGTGCTCATCTTCGTGACGGCCGTGCTCGCCTCGGTCGGGGCGGCGGCCGTGCCGGACGCGGGCCTGGTCACGATGGTCCTGGTCGCGACGGCGGTCGGGCTGCCCGTCTACTACCTGCCGTTCATCTTCGCCGTCGACGCCTTGCTCGACATGTTCCGGACCAGCGTGAACATCATGGGCGACGCCATCGGCGCCGTGGTCGTGGACCGCCTCGAAGGGGACCCGGCCGGCTGATTGGCCCAGGGTGTGCGTACGTACGTCGGCCCCTCGCTTTGTCTGGCGGGCGCGACGGGGCCGGGAAGGCGGAGTGCATGCGCATCGGGACCTCGATCCTGGCGTTGATCCTCATGGGGGCCCTCGTGGCCCCGACCCCGGCGGAGGCCGGCAATCGACGAGCGGTCGGCCAGCGCCGCGCCGCCCCGCCGAGCCACGCGCAGCGCAGGGCCGCCCGCCGGGCCCCCACGGCGCCGCAGACCCGCGCCCTGCCCGCCGCACGCCAGGCCGCCGCCGCCCGCCACGCCGCGCGCGCACAGCCGGCCCGGACCCCCTCCACCGTCCGCACGATGCGCTCGCCTGCGCAGCATCGCGCGGCGTCGCAACCCCTTGCCACGCGTTCGCTTAACCGGAATGCGGCCGCCCGCGCGTTCCACCAGCGGCATGCCTCGCGTCGCCACGGGTCGCCGTCGAGCGGCCTCGTCGGGACCCGCCGCGCCGCGCCGTCCCGGGCCGCCGTCCGGCGCGCACCGTCCACGCCGGCCCCCACGGCGAGCCGTCCGGCACCGCTGCCCAGCGTACGGACCCTGTCGCCGCAGGCGCGTGAGCGCAACCGCGCCGCCCTGACCCGCCTCCGCAGCGGGCGCAACCGCGGCGCGTCCTCGCCCCTGGCGGCCCGCGTCCAGCCCGGCACGCGTCGGGCAGGCGCCGCCCCCACGGCGGCCGTCCCGGCCTCGAGCCGCCCCCGTGCGAGGACACCGGTGACCTCCAGAGTGGACAGTCGGGACGCCCGGACCCGGTTTGGGACGACGCGCGGGCGCCACGCCAGCAGCCGCAACGGCATCTCGCGCACGCCCGCCAACCTGCGCGCGCTGGCCACCCGCCGGCGCCACGCGGCGCGGAACGCCGTCCACCACGCGGGCAGCAGCTTGCACCACCACCGCCGCGTCGGCTCCGTCCGGCGCCACAGCCACATCCGGCATCGTCACCGCCACCGCCACCGCGTGGTCTTCGTGCCGATCACCTACTACGTCTACCCCGTGCCGCCCTCCATCGGGTACCAGGACGACATCTACTACGTCGAGCCGTACTGCCCGCCGGAGGAGGTGGTCGAGGAGTACTACGAGTACGACTACGGCCCGGCGCCGTACGCGGAGCCCGCGCTGCCGCCGACCCTGCCGGCCCCGTACGCGAAGCCGGAGGCACCCGCCCCCGAGCCGGTCCCCCAGCCGGCCCCCCAAGCCGGGGCAGGCGAGCCGTCGGGCTTCGAGCTCGGCGTCGAGGCGTTCCAGGCCGCGGACTACCGGAAGGCCCGCCTGTACTTCCGCGAGACGGTGGACGCGGATGCCGAGGACGGCGAGGCGTGGATGGCCCTGATGTTCTCGAGCTTCATGTTGGAGCGCTTCGACGAAGCGGCCGAGGCGCTCGCACGCGCCGCGGCGCTCGAAGCCTTCCCTCGCGGCTACCGCTTCGACGTGCGCGCGCTCTTCGCGGAGCCGGCAACGTTCGATGCCGCGCTCGAGCGCCTGTACCGCGAGAACCAGATCCACCCGCGCAACATGGACGCGTGGCTCTTGCGCGCGTACTTCCACGTGGCGGCGGGCGAGATCACCGAGGCCCAGTCCGCGATCCAGCGCGTGCTGCTCGTGCGTCGCACGGATACGACCGCGCCCGTGCTGCACACCGCCCTGCTCCCGCCGCTCGAGGAAGCGGACGCGCCCGCGCGCTGATTCACGCGCGCCGGGGTCACGGGGGGAATTGAAGGCGGGGCGACCTCAGGGTCGCCCCGCGCTGCATGTGCGGATTCGTGAGTGGGGCGTCTGTCCTACTCGGGACGGTGCGCCTTGTGGCACGCGTCGCACTGCTTCTGGACCTCGCCGAGGCCGGCCATCACGAGGTCCGTCTTGCGGCGGATCATCGGCTTCTTGAGCTTCTTGGCCGCCTCGCGGAAGGACTCCGCGTGCTTGCGCCAGCTGGCGGCCTCGCCCTTGGGCGGGTCGAGCTGCATGAGGATGTTGCCCGACTCGGCCAGCATCGCGGCGCGGTGGCGCATCAGGTTCCACTGGGCGCTGGTCAGCTTGCCGCTCTTGCAGTCGGCCTGCATCATCCCGTAGAGCCCCATCTCCTCGTGGTTGATGGCATTCATGAGGTTCTTGATGTTGGCCACCGGGGCGTAGGTGGGCTTGCCGTTGTCGGCCGACGTGGTGGCGGCGTGAATGCCTACGAGGCCAATGGCGAGGAACAGGCCGAAGCCGATCCGGGACAGCAGCGTGCGCATAGTGGGTCTTTCTCCGTGACTTCCAGAACTCCCTCCGAGCGCCGGCACGCCCCGAGGCCAAAGATGCTCCGGGGGGAACGGGGGCTTTTCAAGGCCCCTCTCGGGGCCTGGCTCGATGCACCCTCGGAACGAACCGATTGTCCCTGTGCCGGGGGACCCTCGGGTCCGACCGCCGCCGGGAGATCCGCGATGTCCAAACGCCGACGCAAACGCAGAAAGCGGCAGCAGGCCGCGGCCCGCGGAAAGACGACGGCCGCCAGCACGGCGACCGCGCCGGAGACGACGGAGGCGGGGCCGCCGGCGCGCAAGGAGCCGATCGTCGCCTGGCGAACCGCGGTCCGGCGGCTGCTCGATGAGGTCCGCGCGTTTGCGCAGAATCGCCACGGCGAAGCCGTCGACCAGGTGCTCCGGGCCCACTTCGGCGATCCCCCCGAGCCCGAGCATCCGGCCGACCTGGAGCGAGCGCTGGATGACCTCATCGCGACGCCCGGGACCGCCGGGGACGGCCGCTCGATCGCGGCGGCCTACGCCGAGGCCGCCGAGGATCTGGCCGACCTCGACCGCGAGCAGCTCAGGCGCTGGGAGCGCGAGCGCCGGCGGGGCGTGTTCCTGACCCAGAACTGCTTCGCCGACCGCATCGAGGCCTGGGACCCGCTGGAGGGCGCCGGCCTGACGCTCAGCCTCCTGGACCGCCTCCCGCCCGCGCGCGCGGCGGAGATCCGGCCCGGCACCGTGATCACGGCGGTGTACGTGCCCTACGTGGCGCGCCTCGTCGCGATCGGGCTCGTCGAGATGTTCGGCGACCCCCAGGCGATGGCGATGTTCCGCGAGCAGGTCGAGGCCAGCGGGAGCACCTGGCACGACGCGCCCCCCACCGCACCGCGGGCCGACGCGACCTAGTCGTCTGGGACCCGTGACGCACCGGTGACCGGCCGCCGTGCGCCGTGTGCCCCCCGGGGCATAATGCGCGGCGGGAGGGTGGCTTCGCCGCCCCTCGGGCATGAGCGGAAGCGGGCAGACCAACGGCCGATGGCTCGAGCTGGCACGCGTGCGCGTGTCGGTGGACAAGGTCGCCGTCTGGCGTGCGCTGCTCGACAAGACCGAGCATCCCGAGCGCTACAACCCGGGGATCGAGCGCGCCGACCTGCTCGACCACGACCCGACGGTCGTCCTGCGCCGCACCTGGCCCGCCGCCGGGGAGCCCTTCGCCGAGTACGTGCGCCATCAGCTGAGCGCGCACCGCGTGGAGTACCAGCGCTACGGCCGGACCTGGTCCACGGCCCAAGCGCTGGTCGAGACCGCCGACGGCCCCTACCTCGTCTACGAGGTCTCGCATCCCGAGCTGGCCCGCGACCACGCCGGCATCGACGCCGCCCACGCGAAGCGCACACTCGAGCATCTGCTCGAGTCCTGCTCCAACGGCATCGGCTCCACGCCCCCCTCCCCGTCCCACTAAGCACCAAATTGGTGTCAGGACACTTTTCGCGCACTTGGCATGTGCGCGCCGAGCGCGCCCGGCTCAGTGCGCGAAAAGTGTCCTGACACCGAGTTGGCGGGAATTGGAAACGGGCCCCCGGAGGTACCGGAGGCCCGCTCGGATTCGAATGGAGTGGAGGCGCTAGGCGGCCTTCTTCTTCGGCGTCAGCTTCCAGAGGTCGGCCTGAGCCTTGGCGATCTCAGCGAGCTTCTCGCGGACCTCCTTCATCTCTTCCTTGACCTTCTCGAGCTTCTTCTCGTCCTCGGCGACGCGCGCCTTCTTCTCGGCGAGCGTCTTCTCGGCGTTCGACAGCTGGTCCTGCTCGGTCAGCATCTTCAGGTGGCTCTTGACCACCTTGTCGAGCTTCTCCTTCCAGAACTTGCCGGCGACGCTCTTCATACCCTTGAAGAGCTTGCTGGCCTTGAGGTCCTTCGTCTCGAGCGACTTGACCTTCATCTTGGTCGGGTCGACCAGGAGCACGCGCGGCACCGACTTGCCGGCGCCCTCGAGGATCGGATCCTCGTCGACCTGCGAAGGGGTCATCTTGAAGCAGTGGAAGGCGCGCACGCCCAGGGCGCACTTCTCGTCAGCGAGCACGATCGTCTCGAACTTCTCGCTGTCGGCGCAGGTCGTCGTGTCATCGCAGACGTAGACGAGGATGGGCTTGTCGGCGTAGGCGAGGACGGCTTCCGTCTCCTCGGTGACCTCTTCGGTCTCCTCTTCGCCCGTGACAACCGCCGTCGACTTCTTGGCGATGGTGTCAACCGTCTTCCAGTGAACCTTCAGGGTGGCCAAACTGGCCGCCGAACGACCGTTGCATCACCCAGCTTCCGCGGCCGTGGAACCCAGGAACCCGATCGACAGGCCCAGGATCAACGCCGCGCTGGTCCAAATGAACGCCTTGCGCATTGCTTGCTCCATTCCTCTTCGGTTACGACGCACCCACTGCCTCGTGGTGCAGCCCTACATCGACGACGCCATGGGCGGTTGCGATGTTCCGCCCAGATCCTATCGGAGGACGGCCTCAGGGGCCCCTCTCAAAGGGGACCTACGTCACGAACCGTCCGGCTCGGGCGGCGTCGCCCTAAGTACCAAGGTCACAGGAGGTAACGAAGACGCATGAGCCCCGCCTCGCCGCCCCGCCCCTGGCGCCGCCCCGACCCGCTTCCGGAACCCGTCGCGACGACCCCCCGGCTCGTCGTCCGGGCCTACCTGCCGAACGACGACCGGGCCCTGTTCGAGGCGATCGACGCCAGCCGGGAGGCGCTCCTGCCCTGGCTGCCGTGGGCCCGAGACGGCAACCGCACGGTCGAGATCTGCCGGGACCTGATCCACGAGTTCACCCGCCGCAGCAACCAGGTCGAGGCCGACGACTTCGTCTTCGGGGTGTTCGACCGCGAGACGGGCGCCCTGGTGGGCGGCACCGGCTACCACCGCATCGATCCCATCGGCGCGTGCGCCGAGGTGGGCTACTGGGTCCACGCCGACCGGCGCCGCGAGGGCCTCTGCCGCGAGGCGACGGCCGCGCTCATCACCACCGGGTTCCGGGACTGGGGCTTCCGGCGCATCAAGCTCTGCTGCTCGAAGGAGAACCGCGGCTCCGTCGCCGTGATCGATCGCCTGGCACTGCGCCTCGAGGCGGTCGAGCGGGCGGAGCGGTTCGTCGACGGCGCCGGCTGGCAGGACTCGCTCACCTACGCCGTGCTGGCCGACGAGTGGAACGCGGAGACCGAGACGGGACCGGGCGGGCGGAGCCTCTGACGCCGAGGCGTCAGTCGACGATCGCCCACGTGCCGTCCGCCGCGCGGCGAAGCGTCACGACGAGGACGTCGCGCTTCCCAGGGACGAACGCGTGCACCTCCGCGCCCGTTTCCGTGCGCCGCGTACCGAGGTAGGTCCC
>JASJAY010000223.1 GCA_030066775.1 Planctomycetota bacterium | reverse complement strand
GTCGTCGTCCGTCATGGGCTCCTGCGCCGTATCGTCCTCACTCCTCTATCCGAGGCACGCCGCGCTTTCACGGGCAGAAAACCGAAATCACGCCAAGAGGCCGAGAATCCGGGCGCACTCGGCGTCGACGGCCTTCGGCATGCCGCCGTGGTGCTCGTGAACGACGTCGCGCAGGGCCGCACGATACTCCTCGCGTGCGCGGGCGTACTCCCGGTGTACGCGCGTGGGGTCCGCGCCCCAGCGCGCGGCGATGGCGCGGATCGGCAAGTCGTCCTCGAAGCGCAGACGCAGCAGCTCGACGCGCCGCCGGGCGCTCTCGTCGGCTGCCGCCTCGGCCTGGCGTCGCGCGGCGAGCTGCACGATCGAACGCGCCCACGCGCGATCGAAGACGCGCGCGAGCGAGTCCTCGTCCGCCTCGACGCCATGGAGGGGTGCCGCTTCCTCCCGTTCGCGTTCGCGTGCGCGTCCGCTCTCGAAGCGCAGTGCGACGTTGCGCACGACGCCGTGCAGGAAGGCGCGGAAGCCGCCGCGCTCGGGATCCGCGCGCTCGAGCGCGCCATGCTCCTTGAAACAGTCGACGAAAACCTCTTGCAGCGCGTCATCGAGCTCCGCGCGCAGCGCGTGTCGGCGCCAGCGTGCGGCGAGGTAGGCGCGCGCGACGGGACCGTAGGCCTCGGCGAAGGCTGCACGTGCGTCTGCAGCACCGCCGGCGGCGGCACGGATCAGCGTCCAGCGTGTGGGCTGCTCTTCTGCCACCCGAGGGATTCTCCATGGCGGGGAGGCGTCCAGTCATTCGACAGCATCGCAAGAACGGCTGCGAAATGGGCTCGACCGCGGGTCCGCTCATTCCCCCGACGGCCTTGACGGCCCGACTTTGCCCGGCATAGCCTGCGGAATCGGGGGAGATGGCAGACGACGTTAAAGCCCTGGAATCGCCTTCGATGCATTGTTCGAACTGTGGCGCCGCCGTCGGTGACGACCTGAAGTTCTGCGGGCAGTGCGGCACGCGCGTCCCGGAGACCGCGACCATGACGGCGGCGCAGGCCGAGCGCCGGCAGATCACCGTGCTGTTCGTAGACATCGTGGGATCGAGCTCGCTCTCCGGCATGCTCGACCCTGAGGAGCTGCGCGACCTCTACGCGGCGTACCAGAAGGCGTGCGCGGAGCTCGTCGAGCACTACGACGGCCACGTTGCGCAGTACCTCGGCGACGGCATCCTCGCGTACTTCGGCTATCCGCAGGCGCACGAGGACGACGCGGCTCGCGCCGTGCAGACCGGACTGGAGATGCTGCAGCGGGTCGACGGCATCGAGGAGCACGGGCAGCACCTGCGCGTCCGCGTCGGCATCCACACCGGCCTCGTCGTCGTGGGCGACGTCGGCGTCGGGGCGCACCACGAGCAGCTCGCGCTCGGCGAGGCGCCCAACATCGCCGCCCGCCTGCAGGCCGCGGCCGAGCCCAACACCCTCTTGATCAGCAACGCAACGCGCAATCTGATCGGCGGTCAGTTCGATCTGGAGGATCTCGGCAAGACCGGCCTGAAGGGGCTGTCACGGCCCGTGCACGTGCACCGCGTGCTGAGCCGCAGCGGCGCGTCCAGTCGCTTCGAGGCCCGCGCGGCCTCCGGTCTCGCGCCGTTCATCGGCCGCCGACCGGAGGTCGACGCGTTGCGGGCCGCGTGGGATGTGGCCGTCACCGGCACGGGCCGGACGGTGCTGCTACGCGGCGAGGCGGGGATCGGCAAGTCCAGGCTCCTCGGCGAGGCCCGCGACCTCGTGCAGGACCACACGCACGAGCTGTTCGAGGCGGAGTGCTCGCCGTACGAGGGCAGCAACGCGCTGCATCCGATCATCGTGATGCTCGAGCACCGGCTCGGGCTGCGTCGCGATCAGGCGCCCGACGTCAAGCTGGGCCTGCTCGAGCAATTCGTGGCCGGCCGCGGCGCGCCGGTCCGGGAAGCCGTGCCGCTGCTCGGCGAGCTGCTGGGGATCCCGGTCGGGGAGGACGCCTACCCGCCGCTCGCGCTCTCTCCGATCCGCCGTCGTCGGCGCATGCTGGAGGTGCTTGCCGACCTACTGCTGCACGTGCCCGGCGGGGCGCCTGTCGTGCTCCTGATCGAGGACCTGCACTGGGCCGACCCGTCGACCCTCGAGCTGGTCGAGGGCATCCTCGCGCGTCAGGCCAGCTCGTCCCTGTTCATGGTCTGCACGACGCGGCCTCAGCTCGAGGTGTCGTGGCCGGAGGCGCCCCACTGGCAGGAGATCGGGATCCCGGCGCTTCCCGCGACGGACGTGCGTGCGCTGGTGACGGGCGTCGTCGGCGGCAAGGAGCTGCCGACGGACGTCATGAAGGACGTCGTCGAGCGGACGGGCGGCGTGCCGCTGTTCGTCGAAGCCGTGACGCGCACGCTGCTCGAGACCGGCGCGCTGCGTGCGGTGGGCGATCGCTACGAACTCCAGCAGCCGTTGCCGCCCAACCTCATTCCCCCGACGGTCCACGGCTCGCTCATGGCGCGCATCGATCGTCTGGGCCCGGGCAAGCCCGTCGCCCAGCTCGCCTCCGCGATCGGGCGCGAGTTCTCGTTCGAGCTCCTGCAGGACGTCTGCGGTCTGGACACGGCCGTGCTCGGAGGGGCGCTCGAGCGACTGGTCGAGCTCGATCTCGTCGCCCAGGAGGGCGCTCCGCCGTCGTCGGAGTACACGTTCAAGCACGCGCTCATCCAGGACGCGGCCTACCGCTCGCTGCTCCGCGCGACGCGCCAGGAGGTCCACGGCAAGATCGCGGGTGCGCTCGTGGCGCGCTTCCCGGAGATGGCCGAGACGGATCCCGCACTGCTCGCGCACCACTTCGAGGGCGCGGGCCAATCGGCCGAGGCCATCCAGAGCTGGATGGCGGCGGGCTTCCAGGCCCAACAGCGTTCGGCCATGCTCGAGTGCATCGCCAACCTGCACAAGGCGATCGCGCTGCTCGAGACGATGCCGCACGACGATCCCGCGCGCATCCAGAGCGAGGCTGCCGCGCAGCTCGCGTTGGCCCCCGCGCTCATGGCCGCGCGCGGCTGGGGCGCCCGGGAGGTCGAGGTCGCCTGCAACCGCGCGCGCCTCCTGTGTGAGCAGACCGGCGACGGGCAGGGCTTGCTCACGGCGCTGTGGGGCCTGTGGACCGTGCTGTTTGTGCGCGGCGAGTTCACGCCTGCGCTCGAGACCGCGCAGGCCGTGCTGGGCATGGCCATCGCCGCGGAGAACCCCATCCTCGAGGTCGCCGCGCGTCACGCGGTCGGCTTCACGCACTACTTCCGCGGGGAGTTCCTCGAGGCCCGCGAGCACGGGGAGAAAGGACTGGCGCTCTTCAGCCTCGAGCAGGAGCGCATGCTCGTCACGATCTTCCAGATCCCGTCTTCGGTCTGCATCGGCGCCTTCCTCACGCAGAGCCTGCACTTCCTCGGCTACCCCGAGCAGGCCCAGCAGCGCCACGAGGACCTGGTCGCGCTGATCGGCGACCTGGCCATCCCCGCGTGCACCGCGGTCGGCCTGGCTGTCAGCATGTACTACACGTACGAGCTGCGCGACGTCGACACGCTCGCGCGCGACGCCGAGGAGTGCATCACGCTCTCCACGGAGGAAGGCTTCGGCCTCTGGGCCGTCGCGGTGCGTGTTACGCGCGGCTGGACGCGCTGCATGCGCGGCGACACCGAGGGCGGACTCGAGGAAATGCGCGAGGGGCTCGAGAGCTACCAGCGCATGGAGTCCGGCATCTTCGTTCCGCAGTTCTGCATGATGACGGCGGAAGGCATGCGTCTCGCCGGCCGCCTCGACGACGCGCTGGAAGCGCTCGAGACCGCGCAGCGGATCGCCGAGGAGCACGGCGAGCACTACTACGACGCCGAGATCCACCGGGTCCGCGGCGAGATCCAGATCCAGCGCGGCGCGCTCGGCGATGGGGAGGAGACGCTGCGGCGCGGGATCGACATCGCGGGCCGGCAGCACGCCACCATGCTGCAGCTACGCTCGGCCATCCCGCTGGCCCGGCTGCTGCGGGACCAGGACCGCGGCGAAGAGGCCTACGAGCTGCTCAGCGAGATCGACAGCCTGCTTACGGAGGGCGCCGCGTCGAGCGAGCGCGTCCAGGCGCGCGCCCTGCTCGAGGAGCTCAAGGCCTAGCTTCGGGTACGGTGCAGCGATGAGCACGTTCGACGCCGCGATCACATTCTGCTTCGTGCCCGATCTCGCCGCGGCTGCGCGCTTCTACGGCGAGGTTCTCGCGCTGCCGCTCACGCTGGACCAGGGCAGCTGCCGCATCTACCGCGTGGCCGGCGGGGGCTACCTGGGTGTGTGCGAACGCGACGTGCCGCCCGAGACGGAGTCGGTGCTGCTGACGCTCGTGACGGACGATGTCGACGGCGTACATGCGCGGCTCGTCGCAGCGGGTGTGCACGTGGACCAGCCGCCGGCCGACAACGCGGAGTACGGCATCTACCACGCCTTCTACCGCGACCCGGCCGGCTACCGCGTCGAGGTGCAGCGCTTCCATGACCCCAAGTGGAGCGAGTAGCGCGACTCGCGGTGCGTCGAGCGCTCCACGGACGGTCACGAGAACGAGCTCGAGCTCGCGCTCGCCTTCGTCATGGGTGAGGTGACGAGCGCGTGCGCGTTCTCGTGCGCGTGCGCGTGAGGCTCTGCATCCGACTGGCGAGAGCGCCTAGGCGTCAACCTCGGTAGGATCGCCACCGTGAAGCCCCTGCCGCACTTCACCTACCACCCGGATCCGATCGCGACGGGCGCCGTCGAGCCATGCGATGAACCCTGTCCGGCCTGCGGGGAGGTGCGCGGCCTCGCGTACGCCGGCGCGGCACTCGGGCTGGACGACCATGAGCACATCTGCCCGTGGTGCATCGCCGACGGGAGCGCGCACGCGAAGCTGGACGTCGAGTTCGTGGATGCGCACCCGCACCTCGCGCAGCTGCCTGCTGAGATCGCGGAGGAGGTGACGCAGCGCACACCGGGCTACATCTCGTGGCAGCAGGAGGAGTGGCTCGTGTGCTGCGGCGATGCGTGTGTCTTCTACGGCGATGCGCCGGCGGAGGAGCTGCGCGCGCTCGACGAGAACGGCCTGGAGCGCCTGGCCAGGACCGCGTACTTCCCGCTGAAAGACCTGCCGGAGATCCTCGAGTCCTACGCGCCCGTCGGCAGCGTGTCCTTCTACAAGTTCGTCTGCCGCCACTGCGGCGCGACGCACTACGGCGGCGACTGCGACTAGCGCCCGTGCGCGTACGCGTCCCAACGCTCGAGCCGCGGGCGCAGGTCTTCGCACTCTGTCGCCGCGATGACGGCGTCGAGGCGCTCGTGGTCGACGCTGCGCCACCGCAGTGCTTCCGCCGAGCAGTCGATCGGCAGGTCGGTCCGTAGCGTGGCCAGGTCCTTGATGAGCTGGGCTTCTTCGCGCTGGGCCCGCAGCGCTTCGGCCAGACGCGCCGCGGAGCGGATCCCCTCCGGCCAGGCGTCCGCGCTGTTGGGGATCGCCTCCAGCGTGTCGAACGCCTTCAGCAGCGCCGCGGTCGACTTGCCGCCGAAGCCCGGCACGCCGGGGATGCCCTTCGCGGGCGCTCCCACGAGCGCCAGGTAGTCCGGGAACTGACGGCCTTCGATGCCGAGCTTCTGCTTCAGGGCTGCGCCGTCGGTGACCTGCTTGCGAATGCGATCGAGACAGACGACGCGCTCGCCACGGATGGTCTGGTAGAGATCCGTGTCGGTCGTGCACACCACGACCTGCTCGAACGCCGGCTCGTCGTAGAGCACGCACGCCGCCGTGGCCAGCGCGTCGT
>JASJAY010000222.1 GCA_030066775.1 Planctomycetota bacterium | reverse complement strand
CAGCCCCAGGAAGTCCGGCGAGAACATCGCGATGATCCCGGCGATCGAGAGCATGAAGACGATCGGGGTTCCCGAGAGCGTGAGGGCGACGAAGATCACGCCGAGCGGGATCAGCGGGGTCACGCCGAGCTCGAGTAGCCCCCAGCAGACGCCCCACACGACGGCGCCGATCGCGAACCCGCCGACGACGCCGGTGACCATGTCGCGGACCGCCGGCAGCCCTCTGCCGAGCGCCCGCACGCCCGCCGAGGTCACCTGCTGCGCGTAGTGCAGGGTGATGAAGTAGTAACCCACGGCCATCGAGGCCACCGGGTAGAAGAACGACCAGCCCGACCCCGAGGACACCCCGCCGATCTCGTCGCCGGTCGCGAACTGTGTCGCGCGCACGCAGGCGTAGCCGAGCAGGATCGCGAGGCTGACGCCGGAGAAGGTCTTGACCGAGCGCTGCCACGCCGCGGGCCCGCGGTCCGAGACGAACGTTATGACCGTCACCGCGCCGCGCTTGACGGCCAGCGACACTCCCATCCAGATCACCCACAGAAAGCTGAAGCGGGCCAGGTCCTCGGAGAAGAAGACCGAGAAGCCCAGCGTGTTGCGGGTGAAGACGTTGCCCGCGATCGCCACCGCGACCAGAACCGTGCCGACCACCACGGCCACGCGCCCGCGGCGCACGGCAGCCGCCGAGTAGACCACCAGCCAGCCCGACACCCACGCGAGCGCGCGCACGAGCGCAGCGGTGGACGGCGCCGGAGGCTCAGTCGCGTGGGAGGCGGCGGTGCTCATTCGGTGTCGACGCGGGCAGCCTAGGGAGAGAACGGGGAGAAACGACGACGGCCCGACCCCAGAGTGTGGGGCCGGGCCGTCGCGTCAGTCGGCTCGTTGAGCCGTCAGGCTCACGCGTGCCCTAGTTCGGACCCTGCGTGCACTCAGCCGGGAGGTCCGGGCCGGCGGGCGCCGGTCCGAGGCCGTCCTTGATCTCCTGGATCTGGTCAACGAACTCGCCTGTCTCGGGGTTCGCTTCGGCGAGCTCTTCGATGGCCGTCTGCCCCGCCTCTTCGAGCGCGGCAGCGTTCGCGTCGCTGACGTTCACGAAGGTGATCCCCTCGTCACACAGAGTCTGAGGCAGCTCGCTCGGGCCGGTGAAGATGTCGATCGAGATGTCCGGCACGTTGTCGGCCGCGTCCCGGATCGCCTGCTGCTGATCGTCGCTCAGCTGATCGTAGGCGTCCTTGTTCATGACGAGCGCGGTCGGGAACGGCCAGAAGTTGATGTTGCTGACGAACTTCGAGACCTCGTAGAACATGAACGTCTGGATGAGGCCGAGGTTGGCCTCCATCCCGTCGACGGTCCCGTTCTGGAGCGCGCCGTACACGTCCGGGATCGGGATCGGCGTCGGGTCGGCGCCGAGCGCCTCGAGGCCGGTGCGCAGCACCGCGGACTCCACCGACCGCAGCTTGGCCCCGTCGAACGCATCGAGGCTGTCGAGCGGGCCCTTGTCGGCGGTCGCAAGCGGCTTGCGTAGCCCGCCCTCATGGATGGCCAGGCCCACCACGTCGCCGTCGAGACCCTCCTCCATGGAGTCGAGCATCGCGCGACCGATGTCGCCCTTGATGACCTCGCGCTCGAGGTCGTAGCGCGTGATGAGGAACGGCGCCTGGAGGGCGTCGAACGATCGTACGCCCTGCGAGTCGAATGTGGCGGTCGACACGGTGGCCATCTCCACCGCGCCGCCCTTGACATCGGCCAGAAGTGGGACGTCGCCGCCTTGATAGCTCGGCAGCGTCGTGATCTCGATCTCGCCGCCGGACTGCTCGGCGACCTCCCCGACGAACGCGTCGACCGCGATGCCGTACGGATGCGCCGCTGGGGTGACGTAGCCGAGCCGGAGCGTGACTTGGCCATCACCTCCGGTCGTGTCGCCGGAGTCTCCGTTGTCGTCATCGTCGCCGCACGCCGCCAGCCCGACCGCGAGCGCCATACCTCCGGCGACCGCCGCGATGCGCCAGGTCCACGAACGCCTGCTCACACCGACACCCCCTTGTTTCTGATTCCCGTCGAGAGGGGCAGCACACACGCATACGGAAAGAACGTCTGCCGCCCGATGGCGGCCACCCTAACGCAGGGTCTGTGCGGGTTGTCAACATCGGCACGAACTCTGTCCCGCGATGCGCGACTCCCCCTTGTTCTGGGGGTATCTCGCAGGGTTCCGACCCCCGTCCTCGGCGAGCCTCGGCGTTGACGGTGATGGGTACGTGACATATGCTGCTAACGCGCTCGTCGAGCGGCGCGGCACCGCACGGATGCGGCTTGCTCGGCCCCTCATTTCGCGGGCGCTCTGCGGCTCGTGTGCAGCTGCCTCTACATCCACTAAGGGGGAAGCCCGTCTAATGGCTGAGATGTTCGAGGTGACACAGATCCCAGGCGCCGAAACGGGGGAGATTCCTCCCTCGCCGGTCGACCGTGACGAGAAGACTGCTTTCATCTACTCGCTCGTCGACCCGATCTGGGACATTGACACCCTCCCGCTGACCTACACCAACTCGCGTTGGTCGGCGTTCTTCTACCGGGCCGACGAGAAGCAGCTTCGTCGCGTCCTCCCCGACTGCCTGGACCTCGAGGACGACATCGTCGAGTTCTGGTATGTCGACCACAACCACACCATGCTCGGCCCGTACGGCGAGATGGGTGTGACCGTCGCCGCCAGCCACAAGGCTGGGGACGGCAAGACGTACTACGCGGGTTACTACCCGTACATGTACCTGACGCAGGACGCCGCGATCGACGCCGGCCGCGTTCTTGGTTTCCCGAAGAAGGAAGCCCTGATCCGCGTGGTCGAGCACGGTGGCGCGCCCGACGACGGGTACGGCGTCTACGACACCAAGATCTACCAGTTCGACTTCTTCTCGTTCCTGATGATCCGGAACGGGTACGTGATCCACTCCGCGACCGGCAAGTACGACGACGCCGACCTTCCTGCGAAGCCGAAGTTCTACGGCAACACGGACTACGGCCGCATGAACATGAAGGTCGTCACGGCGCCGGACGTCTCGCAGTCCGAGTGGCAGCTGATCTACCTGCCGTCCCTGGTGACGAAGGACCTGGCGACCGCCATGGGCCGTCCCGACTCCGAGGGCTCGCACCGCTTCCAGGTGAAGCCCGAGTCGATTCGCACCGCGAGCGCGGGCAGCATCAACTGGTTCATGCAGTCAACCCCGTACGACAACCTTGGCCACGAGCTGCCGCCGACGGAGATGATCGGGCTGATGACCTTCAGCTTCGACCTCATCATCCCGGCGGGTCAGACCCTCTGGACCGAGACGTACACGCGGGACGCCACCTGGGCTGGCGCGGCGAAGCCGTACCGGTTCGGTCTCCGGCACCGCTTCCCGAAGCCCATCGGGCTCGGCGCGTAGAGACGGCGACGTTCTGCCTAAGGAGGACTAACTAAATGGCGCATGTGAACGTCACGAGCATGCCGTGGATCGACTCCGGCGACGCACCACCCCTGCCGCTGGACCGCGACAAGCGGGACATCATCTCCCAGGGTATTGCGGACCCACTTGTCGACTACGACATCGTGCCGCTGACCTACACCAACTCGCGTTGGTCGGCGTTCTTCTACCGGGTCGATGAGGCTCAGCTTCGGCGCATCCTGCCGAAGTGCCTGGACCTCGAGGACGACGTCGTCGAGTTCTGGTACGTCGACCACCTGCACACCGGTCTCGGCCCGTACGGCGAGATGGGTGTCACCGTGTCCGCTTCGTGCAAGGGCATGGACGGCAACACGTACTACGCGGGTTACTACCCGTACATGTACCTGACCCAGGACGCGGCCGTGTTCGCTGGCCGTGAGCCCTTCGGATTCCCGAAGAAGATCGCCTACATCGTCACCCAGGAGCACGGTGGCAAGGAGGACGACGGGTACGGCGGGTTCGGCAACGACTACTTCAACTTCACGTTGGAGCGTCGTGGCTACCTCATCCACACGACGACGGGCCGTTACGACGACGCGGAGCTTCCCGCGAAGCCGGCTTTCTACGGCGACCCGAAGTACGGCCGGATGAACCTGCGTCTGATCACGGACGCGAGCCTCGCGACGACCAAGTGGGACCTCACCTACCTGCCGTCCGAGGTGACCAAGGCGACCGCGGCGGCCATGGGCCGTCCGGAGACCGAGGGTCAGCACCGCTTCCAGCTGAAGCCCGAGTCGATTCGCACCGCTTCGGCGAACGCGATTCGCACCTGGGCGCTGCAGGCGACCCCGTTCGACAACCTCGGGGCCATGATGCCGGTCAAGGAGCTCATCGGTCTGATGAGCTTCAACTTCGACCTCATCATCCCGGGCGCCGACACGATCTGGACTCAGACGATCGAGCGCACGGCCGAGGACATCGGCGACCTGCTGTTCGCGACGCCGTACCAGTACACGATGCGGCACCGCTTCCCGAAGCCGCCGGGCGTCTAGGCGCTCTCAAGCTTCGGTGCTTCATGCCGGCCGGACCCTTTCGGGTCCGGCCGGTTTTCTTTGCGCTGACCTGCCCTAGGCGTCGAGGGGGCCCGCGCTGCCGCGCGGCGCAGCCTCGCGAAAGCGAGCCAGCCGCGACCGGACGTCGGGCGTGAGCTCCTCGGGGAGCTCGTACAGCAGCATCTCGATCAACTCCACCTTGCTGGTCCGCACCCCCTCGCGCCGAAGCTGATGGATGAGCTCGGCGAGTCGGTCATCGAGAGGACGGCGCACCCGGATGGCGAGATTCGCGGCCGCGTCGTCCGGGCTAAGCCTGGTGCGCGACCTCGACGCTGCAGCGAGCCGGGTTGGCGTCGGCGTTGCGGGAGTGCCCTTCTCCTCCCCCACATCCGGCGTCGTGCGTGTACCGGCCGCGCTCGGGGCGGGGGCTTGGCTCGTCGGGCGTCTCCGCGGGGGCGGCGCCTGTCGCGAGGCGCGCGAGATTCGCGACCTCATGATGTCGATACCGTCGTCCGCAGGGCTCATGAGAGCTCCTCCCTGACCGCCTCGGCCACTGCCCTGAACTCTGCGGCCGCGCGGTTCACATTTACACCGGGGTTCGGCTGTTTCACGATCGCCGCGCGACGTAGCCGGCGACGTATCCAGCGATGCTCCGAGATCGGTGGCGCGACCCGTGCTCGTCCCTTGGCCATCGCAGCCAGGCGATTCACCTGCCGCCGCGCCGGCACCGTCGGGACCATGGTCGGCACTAGCATCATCCGATAGGCGGAGAAGTCGTCGAGCATCGCATCGAGCGCGGCGAACTCCCGGTTCCCGAGGGTTACGGGCACGAGCAACAGATCCGCCACCGCGATCGCGCCGTCGGTCAGTTCGTTTGCGCCCGGGTGGGTATCGACGACGACCGCCTCGTCCCACTGTGTGGCCCAGGTCTCAAGACAGTCGGCGACTAGGTCGGCGGATATCGCGCTCGCCGCTAGATCCGGGTGGGATGGAAAGAGCGTCGGGCGGTTGACCCGGCGCTTGAGACGCGGCACGCGGTCCGAGTCAGGTCCCCGCTCGAGCGCGTCGAGCAAAGGGGCACGCGCGGCCGACGTCGGGTCGAATCCCCACATGCGCGTCGCGCCGCCGGCATCCCAGTCGAGGTCGACCAACACGGCTTCGAGCGCCGCGGCCAACTCGTAAGCGAGCGTGGTTTTTCCAACACCACCCTTCGCTGCGGCGACGGTAATGAGCGCTGGCATACATGCATGCTAGCAATCGGGCGCGCATGTGCGCATGCCGGCCAGCAGGCAAGCGTGCATGCA
>JASJAY010000221.1 GCA_030066775.1 Planctomycetota bacterium | reverse complement strand
AGGTGGAACCGCGGGACGTTCCAAAGCGCCGCCGGCTCCAAGCAACCGTGCCGTGCTTCGGGGCGCCGGCTGATCCGCGGATCCCAGGCCCACATGCCCATGAGGCCTGCGGTGGGAGCGTCCGCGTGCCAGAGGCCTTTCGTTCGCCGTCGGGGCCCCTCTCCGTCCGCTCCGCAGGAGCAGAGAAGGACGGCCATGACCCCGATTCCGATGCGGCGAAGCGTTGGGCGAGCCCACTCCATGGGCGCATCATAGAGGCTGTGAAGCGGTGGATCAGTCAGCAGGCGTTGGGGGCGGAGTTGAACTTCTGCCTGCCGCTGCTGGCCATCCTGATCGCCGGTTTCCTGACGCTGCTCTTCGTCTTCACGCACATCGTGTTCTTCTTCGACGTCGGCAACGAAGGCGCACTCAGGACGAATCTCTACCTGTTGGCACTCCTTGCCGCCGCGTACACGGCGTGGATCTTCGCCGTCTGCCGGCAGGCCATCTCGACCGAGACGGCGAGCGGATTCGTGCTGGCCGGCTGTGGCCTCGCCTGCCGTTCCACGGCCGAGCTGATGCGGGCCATGGTCACGAGCGAGTACTGGCGCACCCATCTATGGGACATCGACGAGACCATCGCCATCGCGCGCGTGCTGGGGTTCGTCGCGTTCGCTGCGGGACTGGCTTTCGTGGCATCTGCCTGCATGGCGGAGCGGCGCTATCGTGGCCGCGTGCCGGCGCCGCTCGGGCTGGGGCGATCGAACCGCGATCGTGGCCGACAGACGCCCCCGTGAGTCTTCCGTTGAGCTCGTTCGTCTCGCGTCGTTGCACGTCGGGCCCGCACGCGTAGTCTGCGTCCGTGGCCCGCTACGACCGAATCGCGCGACAATGGCACGCCGCCACCGGCAGGCGCGGCGGATCGTTTAAGCGACATGTGCTGAACGATGTACTGCTCGCACGCATTGGCGATGCGTGTGGCACGCGCGTGCTCGAGCTCGGCTGCGGCAACGGCTACTTCGCTCGCCTGCTGTTGGATCGCCACTCGGGGCGCCCGCCTGCGCGGATGGTCCTGCTGGATGCCTCCGAGGAGATGCTCCAGCTGGCGAAGCGAGGCCTGTCGGGCCACGAGGTCGAGCTCGTCCAGCACGACGTGCGACGACCGCTGCCCTTCGACGACGGCGCCTTCGACCTGGTGCTGGCGACCTTCGTCTTCAATGAGATCCCCTCGCGGCAAGTCGCCAAGGCCTGCGCCGAGGTGCGACGGGTGATGGGGCGCGGCGGGCGCCTGCTCGCGACCGTGGTGCATCCCGAACTCATCCACGATCTCGACCGTCGCGGACGCCTGAAGCCGGCAGGCCGCGGTGTTCTCACCATGCCCTCCGCCGATGGCCTTCGACTGCCCGTCACACAGACCTCGGAAGCTGCGTACCGGCGCGCGCTGGAGGACGCCGGCTTCGCCGTGGAGCTCACCGCACTGCACGCAAGCGAGGCCGTGCTCAACGAGCGTCCTGCCCTCGGTCGCCTGTCGAACGTTCCCCTCGCCCTGCTGCTCGACGCGGGCCCATAGGTCCTCATCCGCCTCATTGCCGGCGGCGTGTTGCCAGCGATGGCACCATCGCGTGCAATGAGGTCCATGGACGGCACGACGACCCCCGAGGCACCGCCGGTACGGGCCGCTCTCGCGCTCGGGCTCCTCGCCATGGCGATTGTCGGCATGTTCCTCCCGTGGTTGCACGTGGCGCAGCGGGCCGATCCGCGCGGGGACGTGCCGAACGTGGAGCTGAACTACTCGCCGTCGGGTGTCGCCAGCATGCCCGGGGTACAGATCCTGATCCTGCTCGTCGTGGCTGTCGGTTGCGTCGGTGCTGCGCGGCTACGCATGCCATGGCGATCGGAGCCCGAGGGTGCGCTCCTGGCCGGCGTTGCTGCGACGGCCATCGCAAGCGTGCTGCTGATCCAGGCGCGCATGGCCATGTCCGCGGCGGGGCCGCTCATCACAGTGACGCCCGGCTATGGCTGGAACGTCTCTGCGCTGGGATGCGCCGGCGCCATGGTCGTCATCCTGCTTGCGTACATCCGCGCACGGCGAGCCGCGAGGGCGCGACAGGCCTCGGTCGATACGTTCGACTGACCTATGCCTGCGACAAGGACGCAGCAGGCCGAGACGCGTCAGGCCTCGCTGGCTTCCATAATGGCGCGGTGCACACGCACGCTGTCGCGGCGTGAAGCGCGATAGGACTCGGGCGTGCGCTCGATGAGGTCGTCGAGCAGACGCCGCGCCTCCGTGAGATGCGCGGCGTCATCGGTAGTCCGCCAAAGGGCGTAGCGGCAGTGCATGCGGTCCGTCGGGCGCAGCTCCTCGCCGTGCTCTTCGAGGAAGGCAGTTGCCGCGGATGCGTCGCCATCGGGAAGGCGAGCTTGGGCAGCGAGGCCGAGGGCCTGGATCCGGACGATGCCCATCTCGCGAGCGAGCGAGAGGGCCTCGTCGAGCGGGGGGCGCGCCTTGTCAGGTACGCCCTCGTCGATCCACGCCTCGGCGAGTCCGAGCAGGATCATCGTGAGCTCGGGACGGCTGTTGGTCTCGCGGCAGATGGCGATGGCCTCTTCCTCGAGCTCGATGCCGCGGGTCATCTCGCCGCGCTCGAAGGCGAGGGAGGCGGCCTGGCCGGCGTACTCGCCCTCGAGGCGTCGGTCGCCGGTCTCGCGGGCGATCTCGACCGCGTGATCGAGGTGCGCCTGGGCTTCGTCGAGGCGGCCGAGGAGGTGCATGAGCTCAGCGAGGTTGCCGTAGCAGATGGACTCCCCGTTGCGGTAGCCCATCTGCTGGAAGCCGATCAGCGAGCGCTCGTAGAAGCTGTGCGCCTCGCCCATGCGGCCGTTGTTCATGTGGTCGTTGGCGAGATTGCCGAGCGCGATGGCGACGCCGAGCTGGTCGTCGATGTCCTCGTAGATGTCGAGCGCCTGCTCGTGCAGGCGGCGCGCCTCGTCCGTGCGACCACGGTCGCCGATCGCCCAGGCCAGGTTGCCCAGCGCCGTCGCCTCGCCCTCGCGATCGCCGATCTCGCGCTGGAGTGCGAGCGCGTCGGCGAACGCCGCCTCGGCGTCGTCGAAGTTGCCGACGTGACACGAGGCCAGCGCCATGCCGTTGAGGGCGTTCGCCTCGGCGCGCTTGTCGCCGAGTTCGGCATAGAGGGCGCGCGAGCGCTTGAAGCGCTCGATGGCGTCCTCGGAGCGGTCCGTGCGGGCGTAGGCGACACCGATCGAGTTGTGCGTGCGCGCGGCGAGCTCGGTGTCGCCCACGGCTTCGGCGAGCTGCTCGAGCTCGTCGATCGTCTCGAGCTGCAGGTCCGTGCGGCCGGTGAGGTAGAGCGGCTTGTCGAGGGCCAGCAGCAGCTCGAGTCGCTTCCTGCCCTCGAGCAGGCCGTCCACGGCCAACGCTGCATGCGCGAGGTCGATCGCCTGGCCGTGCATGTAGCCGCCGGTGAGGTGGCGCATTGCCGGCCGCAGGTAGGGGAGTGCGCGAGAGCCGGCCCGTCCCTTGAGGAAGTGCTCACAGAGGTCGATGCAGGCGCCGCCCGAGCAGGTGGGGCCGTCGGGACCCTCGCTTGCGTGCTCGCGCTCCAGCGCCTCACCGATGGCGGCGTGGTAGCGCTCGCGCAGGCGCTCGGGCTGGGCGTCGTAGAGTGCCTCCTGCACCTGGTGATGGTCGAAGACGAAGTCGCGGCCGGCGCTGCGAACCAAGCGATGCGCATGCTCGATGCGGCCGAAGGCGCGTAGGGCAGGGATGGCGGGCATGCCCACGACATCGGCTACGAGGTCCGGGTCGAACGTGTAGCCGCAGCAGGCGGCGACGTCGAGCAGCTCGCGTTGCTCCTCGCTCAGATCCTTGAGACGGGCTTGGATCATGTCGAGCACGGTGGTGGGGATCTCGATGTCCTCGATCACCTGCGTGCTGACCCACGTGCCGTCCGCGGACTTGGTGATGTACTGCCCCTCGCGCAGGCCGCGGATGATCTCGAAGGCGAAGAAGGGGTTGCCGTCGGACTTGATCGCGATCTGGCCCGCGAGCTCGTGCGCCAATCGCGTGGAGCGGAACGAGTCCTCGAGCAGGTGCAGCAGGTCCTTGGGACCGAGGCGCGCCAGCTCGAGGAGGCTTGCGTGCTCGATGCGCTCGAGCTCAGCGGCCCAGCGCTCCGAGAGGCCGCGGCGCGAGGAGCCGATCAGGAGCACGCGATGGCCCGGGCAGGCGAGCGCGAGCGAGGCGAAGAGCGCGCGGCCGTCGTCCGGCGCGAAGTGCAGGTCCTCGATGAGGACGATCGTCGGGCGTTCGGCCGCGAGGCTGCGGGTCGCGCGCACGAAGACGGTCTGGAGCGAGTCCTGGTTGAGCGGCGTTGTGCCCGTCGGGGTGCTCTCGCCGCGTAGGAGCGCAGCGAACGCGGGCACGAGCGAACGCGTCTCGGCGAGGTAGCTCGTGAGCGTCTCTTCGAGGCCCGCTGCGCCGAAGTGCTCGCGGAAGGCGGTCGAGAACGCACCGGCGGCCGTTGCGGCGCCGCCGGGCGGGTACGAGCCGAAGAGCAGGTTGAAGTCCTCGCCCGCTGCCTGCAGGCCCGCGACGAACTCGTCGGCCAGACGCGTCTTGCCGATGCCCGCCTCACCGGCAATCAGGAGCACCTGGCCGTCGCCCTTCGCGGCCTGGTCGTAGAGCGCCTCGAGGCGTTCGAGCTCCTTCTCGCGGCCGTAGAGCGCGGTCTCGCGCGGGACGCGGATGCGGCGGAGCGGCCGGCGCGTCTCGTGCCGCAGGGCCTTCGCGCGTTCCTTCCACCACGCGCTGTCTTCGCCCGCATCGAGGATCCCGGCCAGCGCTTCGGCCGTGGAGATCCGCTCGGCGGGCTCCTTGGCGAGCAGGGTTTTCAAGAGCTCTTCGAAGAAGGGCGAGAGTTGCGGGTTCACCTCGCCGGCGGGACGGGGCGTCGTGTCGAGTACGCGTCGCAGGACCTTGGAGGCGTCCTCGTCGCGGTAGGGGTTTTGACCGGTGGCGAGCTCGTAGAGCACGAGGCCGAGCGCATGCAGGTCGGTGCGGTTGTCGGTGCCTTCACCGGAGTGCAGGAACTGTTCAGGGGCGGCGTACTCGAGCGAGCCCACGAAGCCGCCGGCCTTGGAGAGCCGAATGGCCTCGTCCTTGAGGCGGGCGACGCCGAGGTCCATGACCTTCACGACGTGCGTTTCCGTGATGAGCACGTTCTCGGGCTTCACGTCGCGGTGCACGACGCCGGCGTCGTGGATCGCCTGCAGCCCCTTCGCGACCTCGCGGCCGATGTGGCGGCAGAGCTCTTCGGGAACGCGCTCCATTTCCTTCAGCAGCTCGCGGAGCGTCTGGCCGTCGACGTGCTCCATCACGAGGTAGTGATGGCTCTCGCCGTCGGCCAGCGTCGCGTCGCAGTCGAAGGTGCGCACCACGTTGGTGTGGTCGACCTCTTGGCCGATGCGCGCCTCGCGTAAGAAACGCTTGAAGAAGCCGGGCTCGCTCAGGAGGTGCGGGTGGATCACCTTGAGCGCAACGCGGGTGCTTGCGTCGAGGCCGGCGGCGGCTTCGGTGCACTCGGCCAGGAAGACCTCGCCCATGCCGCCTGCACCGAGCGACGAGAGGATGGCGTACGGCCCGAGCGCCTTCGTCTTCACGGAGACAGTCTGCAGAAGAGCGCGTGGCGATTCCCGCTTCTTCTGGTGTCACGCAAGCGATTGGGACGGCTCGGGCCGCTCGGCGTTGAAGTTGTGGGCGTGGTTCCGCAGCGTTGCG
>JASJAY010000220.1 GCA_030066775.1 Planctomycetota bacterium | reverse complement strand
CGACGTGCTGACCACGACCGCCGATCTGCTGCGCGACACGGTCGGCCCGCTCGACCACGTCGGACGCGTGGGCGGCGAGGAGTTCGCCGTTGCAGCCGTCGCCGCCGAGCCGGGGCACGGCGAGGAGCTGGCCAAGCGCATCGTGCGCTCGTTCCGCGAGCACGCGTGGCACCAGCTGCGACCCGGCATGAAGCTCACCTGCTCGGTGGGCGTCGCCGTGCTCGAGCCCGCCCGCATGAGCCCCAACCACGAGACGGACCTCGCGCGCCTCATCGACCAAGCGGACAAGGCGCTCTACAAGGTGAAGCAGGGCACGCGCAACAACTACGAGGTCTATACGGCGCTCTCCAGCTCGAGCACGCTCACCGCCCCGCCGCCGGTCAAGATCCAGCGCCGCTAGGCGCCCCCGCCGCGTCCAGGAATCGGGGAAGACCGGGGCCCCGCCCCGCGTGCACCCGTCCGGATCGACAAGCCCCCGTGCCCCGTCCGTGGGTATGGTCGGCCCTCGACCCAGCGCGGAGATACGCGGCATGACAGACCGGTCCGAAGCACCTCCCCGGCCCTCGCGGCGGACGTTGGTGAAGGGCGCGGTCGCGGGGGCGGGCATCGCCACCGTGGCCGGCCTCTGGTTCGAGGGCTTCGGGGATCCGGCGCGCCGCCGGCGGATCGAGCCGACGCCCGAGGGCACGCCCCTGCGCACGATCCCGGCCGAGGACGGCCCGCGCCTCGCCGCCGTGCTCGACCGGCTCATGCCCTCCGGGGGGCCGAAGTCGCCCGGCGCCCGCGACGTGAACGCGATCGGGTACTTCGACGCGCTCTTCGTGAACGACGAGATCAGCGACAACGTGCAGGCGCTCATCCTCTGGGGCCTCGACAAGCTGAAGCGCCAGGCCCAGAGCGCCCACGGCACGCCCGACCTGCAGCGGCTCGACGCCGCGAAGCTCGATGCCCTCATCAAGGGCATGGAGAACGACCGCGACGGCATCCGCTGGATGCGCGCCACGCTCGAGTTCGTGATCGAGTGCCTCTTCGGCGATCCCGTGCACGGCGGCAACCCGAACGAGATCGGCTGGAAGTGGATCCGCCACCGTCCCGGCACCCCGCGCCCGCTCACCCCGGGCTGGAAGCTGGAGGAGCAGCCGTGAGCTACGACGTCTGCGTCATCGGCAGCGGCGCCGGCGGCGGCTCGGTCGCCTGGCGCCTCTCCTCGCAGGGCTACAAGGTCCTGCTCCTGGAGCGCGGCCCGCGCTACAAGCGCACGGACTTCCTCAAGGACGAGGTGATCCAGCAGCGGCGTCCCAACTTCCGGCCGCTGATCAAGAACGAGCCGATCATCAAGCAGTCGTACGACTTCCAGGCGAAGCAGTGGAAGGACGAGCGCACGACGGTCTTCTACAACGGCACGCTGCTCGGCGGCTCCTCGGAGCTGATGAGCGGCTTCTTCATGCGCCTCAAGCCGCACGAGTTCAAGGCGCGCTCCGCCTTCGGCCAGATCCCCAACGCCAACGTGGCCGACTGGCCCATTTCCTACGACGACCTCGAGCCCTACTACGACCTCGTCGAGAAGCTCGTGGGCGTCTCCGGGCGCATCGTGGATCTGCCCGCGCACATCGCCGACAAGCGCTCGAGCCCCGACTTCCCGATGCCCGCCACGCGCGAGCACTGGTTCTCGGAGCAGATCGACAAGGCCTGCAAGGGCCAGGGCCTGCACTCGATCCCGCTGCCGCGCGCCGTGCTCTCCGTCACGGACAACGACCGCTGGCCGGGCCGCAAGGTCTGCGACTACAACGGCTACTGCGGCAGCTACGCCTGCCATCCGGGCGCCAAGGGCGCCGCCGGCGCCGCATTCATCCCGCGCGCCGAGGCCACGGGCAACTGCGAGATCCGCACGCGCGCAATGGTCACGGAGCTGGTCACCGACGCCTCAGGCGGACGCATCGTCGAAGCGCGCTACATCGACCGGGACGGCAAGATCCAGTCGGTCAAGGCGGGGACGTTCGTCGTCGCCTGCCAAGCGATCGAGACGGCCCGCCTTCTGCTCAAGTCGAACGGCGGCAAGGGCGTCGCGAACAGCAGCGGCCAGGTCGGGCGCAACTTCATCTCGAGTGCGTTCGGCGCCGGCTGGGGCGAGTTCGACCTCAAGCAGAACCCGCACCTGTGGAAGGAGAAGGACAACCCCTTCATCAACCGCATCGTGCAGGACTACTACACGCGCCCCGACGTGCGCCACGGCGGCGGCACGCTCAACTTCCTCCTGATGCACCCCAACCCCATCAACGCCTCGACCTACCAGGCGTTCTGGGACTCGACCGAGATCCGGAACGGCGAGCGCGTGCCCGTCTGGGGCCAGGCGCTCAAGGACAAGCTCGCGCACTACTTCACCGAGGTCGAGCACCTCAAGTTCGAGGTCTTCGGGAACTGGCTACCGAACGACTGGTGCCGCATCGAGCTCGCCCCCAAGCAGAAGGACAAGTGGGGCCAGCCGGTGGCGCAGGTGAAGCAGTACTCGCACGCGGTCACGGTCAAGAACGCGAAGTGGATGATCGAGCGCGGCATGAACTTCCTGAAGTCCATGGGCGCGAAGAAGGTGCGCCAGGCGCCGGTCTGGGGCACGCCCTCCACGAACCTGCTCGCGGGCACGTGCCGCTTCGGCGACGACCCCAAGACGAGCGTCCTCAACCGCGACTGCCGCGCCCACGACGTGGACAACCTCTACGTCACGGACGGCAGCTTCATGCCGACGGGCGGCCGCGTGCCGTTCACCTTCACGATCTACGCCAACGCGCTGCGCGTCTCGGACGCCATCGTCAAGAACCTCGGCGGCACCCCCACCAAGCCCGTCTAGAGCCGCACGCCCCTTACGAGCGAATCTGCTTCTCGTCCACGGGCGGCTCCTTGTCCGCGCGCGGCACCTGCGCGCTCGGCGCGACCTCGGAGGCCGGCTCGGCGTGCACGAGCTGGTCGTCGAAGAAGATGTGCGGCGCGAACGCCTTCACGACCTTCTGCTTGCGCACGCCGCCCAGGAAGAAGTACTCATCGATGCGCACGTCCATCGCCTGAAGCGTATTGACCACGCGCTCGTGGCTGATCGCATCGCGCGCCGTGATCAGCGCGGTGCGCAAGGGGCAGCCGTCGATCCCGAAGCGGTGCTGGATCGCGCAGAGCGCGCGAAGGAAGCCGAGGAAGGGCCCGGCCTCCATCGGCACCTCGGCCTTCTCGGCTTCGTGCGCCTGGAAGGCCTCGAGCCCGTGCTCCTGGAACAGGTCCTCGCTCGCGCCCGAGAAGAGCACCGCGTCGCCGTCGAAGGCGATGCGCACCTCGTCCTCGTCCTCCTCGGCCTCGGGCGGCACGCTCAGGATCTTGGCCGCCGGGAAGCCCGCCTGCAGCGCGCCCAGCACGTCTGCGTCGTGGGCCGACAGGAAGAGGTCGCAGGAGAACGCATCGAGGTAGCGATACACCGGCCGCCCGCGCGTGAACGCCGCCCGGTGGATCGGCAGGTGCAGCGCCTTGATCGACTCGCGCGTGCGCAGACCCGTCTCCGCGCTGTTGCGCGAGATGATCACGACCTCGACCAGGGGCTCTCCGGCCAGCTCGTTGATTCGGAGGAGCCCGCGCACCAGCGGATAGCCCGTTCCCGTCGGCAGTACGTCGGCCACGTGGTCGAGCTGATAGCGGGTATAGGCCTCCACGCCCTCCTGCTCGAAGACGCGGTGCGCCTCGTCGAGGTCGAAGAGCGCGCGGGTGGAGATCCCGACGACCAGCTTGTCATCCAGCTCGTAGGCCATGGCGCCTCGCTTCCCCCCATCCCCCGCGGACTCTACCCGATCTTCGCGCGTCTCCCCTCGCGGGGTCCAATGGGCGCATGCACGTCGGCATCCTGCACGTCAGCCTCCACGTCCCCGAAGCCCGCTCCCTCAAGGAGAAGCGCCAGGTGGTGAAGAGCATCCTGGACCGCACGCGCAACCGCTTCGGCGTAGCCGCGGCCGAGATCGAGGACCAGGACCTGCACCGCAAGGCCGTGCTCGGCTTCGCGTCGGTCAGCGGGAACTACACCCACGCCAGGGACATCGTGCAGAAGGTGCTCGATGCCCTCCGCGTCCACCCCGCCGCGCGCCTGATCGACCACGAGCTCGAGGTGCTCTAGGGACGCATCGACCAGGGCCGGATCGTCCCCACCACGTAGGGATCGTCGTCGGCGTCGATCGCGGCCAGCACGCCCGCCGCGATCTCCGCATCGGTCAGCCAACGCGAGCGCCCACCCTCGACCACGAACCCGAGGATCGCCTGGCTGTACCGGATGCCCTCGACGGACGCGACCGCGTCGCGTCGTTCGTCGCCCACGCGCGCCGGATCTCCGGCGGCGCTGCCCACCACGTGCACGTAACGCGCGGGCGCGATGCGCTCGGCCACCAAGCGCGGCGCACGCGGCGCCGAGCCGTGGATCCAGCACACGGCGAGCTCGACCGGCCCGTACGCCTCCTGCGCCTCGTCGAGTGCACTGCGCAACGCGTCGTCGTCGCCCCAGTCGAGCGCGGCGCCGTGAAAGCGCGCCGATTCGCCGACCGCATCGCGCAACGTCTCGAGCCGCGACGCACGGCGCGCCACGACGGTCAGCGCGTCGTAGCGACGCGCCAGCTCGACCGACACCGCGAAGAGCATGCCCGTGCCGCCGACGACCAACGCGTGGCTCACGGGATCGGCTTCTCACTGACGTAGAAGCAGCGCACGCGCATCGGCCCCGAGCCCACCCATCGCTTCGCCATCGAGAGCGCGGCCTCGCGCGACAGTCGACGATCGAGGGTGATCTCCAGCGCCCCGTCGAGCGGCTCCGAGAGCACCGGTGCCATCACCAGCTCACCATCGACGAGGATCGCAAGCCGGCGATTCTGATGCGTCTCCGTGAACGCACGGAACCGCTCGGACAGCGGCCCCTTGATCCGGAAGCGCATCGTCTGGCGCCCGCCGTCGGCGGCGCGCACCGTGGGCCGCTCCAGCATGGCGCTGCCGAAGAAGAGCTCCGTGGCATTCGCGGCGTCCTGCACCACGGCGAAGTGCCACGCCTCGGTGCCGTCGGTGCCCTGGCGCATCACGATCGCGTAGCCGAGCACCCCCGGCGTGTACGCACCGCCGTCGACCTGGGCCTGCTGCCAACGCAGCACCTCACCCGAAAGGTACTCGTCGTAGGACAAGTCCTCGTTCGTCCACTCGGCCTTCTCCACGACGAGACGCATCGCGAGCGCGCCGGCCTTGGCCGCGGGATCGTCCGTGCCCGTCATCGCGGACTTCATCTCGGGCGTCAGCATCGACGCGGCCGCGGGCAGCCGCACGCGGATGCGGTCGGGGGCCTCGACGACGGCCTTCACCGGCTCGATGCCGAGGCGCAAGACGCGCCCCTCGATCACGTCGGCCGTCTGACGCAAGAGCGTCGCGTCGTCCTCCCAGTCGTCCGCACGCCCGGAGGAGCGCGCCTCGGCGATGTCGGCGCGCAGCTCCACCTCGAGCCCACCGGAGAAGAGGTCGTCTTCGCTGCCCGGTCCCTTCAGGAAGAGCAGGTACGCACCAATCACGATCGCGACGATCACGAGGAACCAGCCGATCCCGGCCAGGGTGTCGTCGCTGTGGGTCCGCCGCGCCAT
>JASJAY010000219.1 GCA_030066775.1 Planctomycetota bacterium | reverse complement strand
GCGCTCTACGGCCGGCTGGCGGCCCGATCCTGAACCCGGTCTGCGCCCCGGCTTCGTCTCCATCCAGGGATCGGTAGCATTCGTGGTCAGACGATGAGCCAGTCCGCCCACCCCCTCAACGACCCGAGCCTCAAGCCCAAGGACGCCCCGCGGGCGCGCCTCGCGCCGTGGCTCAAGAAGCGCCTGCCCAAGCAGGACACCGTGCAAGAGGTGCGCGCGCTGGTGGACGACCTCGACCTGCACACGGTCTGTCAGAGCGCGCGCTGCCCGAACCTCAACGAGTGTTGGTCGCGCAAGGCGGCCACCTTCATGATCATGGGCGACATCTGCACGCGCACGTGCCGCTTCTGCACGGTCCCCAAGGGCAGGCCGCTCCCGCTGGACGAGGCCGAGCCCGACAACGTTGCCAAGGCCGCCGAGAAGCTGGGCCTGCGCCACGTGGTCGTGACCAGCGTGGACCGCGACGAGCTGCCCGACCAGGGGGCGGGCCACTTCGCCGCCACGATCCGGGCCATCCGGGCGCGCTTGCCCGAGAGCGTGATCGAGGTGCTGACGCCCGACTTCCGCGGCGTCGACGACCTGATCGACGTCGTCAGCGACGCCGAGCCCGACATCTTCAACCACAACCTCGAGACGGTGCCGCACCTCTACAAGCGCGTGCGACCCGGGGCGGGGTACCGCCGCAGCCTCGACCTGCTTGCGCGCGTCAAGGCGCGGCATCCGGACCAGTTCACCAAGTCCGGTCTGATGCTGGGCCTGGGTGAGACCCCTGAGCAGCTGCTCGAGACCATGCGTGATCTGCGCGCGGTGGGCGTCGACATCCTCACCCTCGGGCAGTACCTGCGGCCGACGCTGACCCAGCTGCCCGTCGAGCGCTTCATTCCGCCCGAGGAGTTCCAGTCCTACGAGGCGGCAGGCACGGAGATGGGCTTCCTCGCCGTTGCGGCCGGCCCCTTCGTGCGCTCGTCCTACAACGCCGAGTCCGTCTACCAGGCGCTGGGCGCCAAGAGCGGCGCAGGCAGCCGGTAGGTGGATGGCGTCGTCTCCCTGCTGACGGACTTCGGACCGGGCAGCGTCTACGTGGGACAGATGCACGCCGTGATCCTGCGGAAGAGCGGCGGCCGCGTCCGCGTGATCGATCTTTCGCACCAGTGCCCGTTCGCGAACACGGAGGCCGCGGCCTACAAGCTGCGGCGCTCGTTCCGTCACTTCCCCGACGGCACCGTGCACGTGGTCGTGGTCGACCCGGGCGTCGGCAGCGAGCGCGACATCCTGGCGGCGGAAGCCGGCGGTCACACGTTCGTCGTACCGGACAACGGTGTGCTGGGCGGCATCCTGGTGGGGCTCGACGACGTCCGGGTCCATCGCGTCACCAATCGCCTGCTCATGAACGACTTCGTCTCCAGCACGTTCCACGGCCGGGACGTCTTCGCCCCCGTGGCGACGCACCTCGCCATGGGGGGCAAGCTGGAGGACGTCGGGCCCGAGGTGCCGCCGCCGCCCGTCGCGCCCATGCCGCGCGTCGAGTACGGCAAGATCGAGGGCAAGGTGCTCGTCGTCGACCGCTTCGGGAACATGATCACGAACATCCCGCGCGAGGTGATGCTCGAGCTCGGGGATCCGGGCACGCTGCGCGTGCGCATCGGCGCCGCGTTCATCGACCGCCTCGTGCAGACCTTCAGCGACGTGGATCCGGGCATCGCGCTCACCTACTTCGGCAGCGGAGACCACCTCGAGATCGCGGTCAACGGCGGCCGCGCGCACGAGCTGCTCGGCATGGGCATCGGCTCCAAGGTCGTGGTGGAGCGGAGGCCGGCTTGACGCGCGTCGCCTACATCGATGCCACCGCCGGCATCGCCGGCGACATGTGCCTCGGTGCACTGCTCGACTGCGGTCTCCGCCTCGACGTGCTGGAGGGCGTCGCGCGCGGCCTGGACCTGGGCGACCTGCGCGTGCAGGCCGAGCGCGTGATGAAGGGGCCGATCGCGGCCACCAAGGTCGACGTCGTGTTCCACGGCGAGCCGATCGTCGGGGCCGGCGACACGCACAGCCACCACGACGGCCACGCGCATCGCACCCTGGCCGATGTGCTCGAGCTGCTGAGCCGGCTCGGCGATCTCGACCAAGGGCCGCTCGCCCACGCGCGACGCGCGTTCGAGCTCCTGGCCGAGGCCGAGGGGCGCGTGCACGGCAAGGCGCCGGCCGACGTGCACTTCCACGAGGTCGGCGCGGCCGACGCGCTGGTCGACATCGCCGGCACGTGCATCGGCCTCGCGGCCCTGGACGTCGAGCAGGTCTTCGTCTCGGCGCTGCCCTGGAGTACGGGCACCGTCGAGGCCGCGCACGGAACCATGGCGCTGCCGGCGCCCGCCACCGCGTACCTCATGGAGGGGTTCCCGACGACGGGGACCGGCGAGGCGTTCGAGCAGGTCACGCCCACCGGGGCGGCCCTGGTGCGCGCGCTGGCCGAGACGGGGGCGTCGCTCCCCGCGTTCACGCCCGAGGCGATCGGCTTCGGCGCCGGCACGCATCCGGGCGGCCGCCTCCCGAACGTCGTCCGCATCGCGATCGGGGAAGCTGCCGAGGCTGCACCGGCCGAGGACGACGTCATCGAGCTCGCGACCAATCTGGACGACGCCACGGCGCAGGTCACGGCCCGGGCCCTCGAGCAGGTCATGTCCGCGGGAGCGCTCGACGCCTGGATCGTGCCGGCCACGATGAAGAAGGGGCGCGCGGGCGCGGTGCTGCACGTCCTCGCAGAGCCGGCCGACGTCGCGCGGATCGAGTCGATCCTCTTTGCCGAGACCCCGACCCTGGGCGTGCGGCGTCACGCGAGCCGCCGAACGGTGCTCGCGCGACGCCATGAGTCGGTCGAGACGCCGTGGGGCGCCGTGCGCATGAAGGTGCGCGACACCCCCGGCGGTCCGGAAGCGACGCCGGAACACGACGACTGCCGCGACCTCGCCGACGCGCATGGCGTGGCACTTCGGAAGGTCATCGAGGCGGCCCAGCGTGCGTGGTCCGGCGCCTGAGTCGACGCCGCTCAGATGAGCAGCGTCTCGCTGTCTTCGTTGTTGGTCTCGTCGGACTCGGCAATTTCACTGCGGCTGTCGACCGTCATGCGCACCTGGGTGCTCGAGCTGCCGACCGGGAGCGGCGCCACGATGGGCGGAGACATCTCGCCCGGCGCGAGTGCGGGGACGGGGAACTCGTTGACGACATCGCCGCTGAAGGTGCTGAACACGACGGTCAGCGTCGACGCCGGTGCGGCACCCGTGCCCTGGTTGACGACGTGGATCACCGGGGCACCGGCTGCGGTGGAGTAGTAGAAGCTCGCGCCGGGCGCCTTGGCCGGCGCCAGATCGGCGGCTCCGCCCGCGTTGTCGCTGCCGCCGCTGCTGCCGCCACAGGCGGTCAGGAGGGCGATCGAGGCGAAGAGGAGGAGTGCAGAGGGGAGGGTCTTGGGAGTCATGAGGGGAGGTCCTTGGGGGGCGTCCCCGCCGGGTAGCGGGGGGTGTGCCGGTCGATGAACGGCAACCGCTCCTTCCTGCGCGACACGGGAGCGCGGAATGCTGCTTAGGAGCCCGACGAGGGACGCCTAGAATGGCCCTCGGAGGGTGGTCATGAGGGTTCCCTGTCTGCGCGTGCACACCACGCTGTGCTTGCTCGCCGTCATCGCCTGGATCGGGGCCGCGCCGTCGGCCGAGGCGCAGGACGACGTCGGCGCACGCGACATCCAGGCCGCGGTGGACGCGTACCTGGGGTCGATGGACGAGGCCCAGTTGGTCGGTGGGCCCGGCAGCGCGGGCTACGACGGGGGCTTCTACATCCGCGGTGGGGACTTCAGCCTACGCATCAACGCCGTGCTGCAGGCGCGGTACGAAGCGATGGACTGGGACGACGTCGAGCCCGGTCCGCCCGATGGCGCCGGTGACCTCTCGGGCTTCTCCCTGCCGCGCGCCGTGATCCGGCTCTCCGGCGACGCCCCGTGCAACACGCGCTACTTCCTCGAGCTCGACTTCGGGCACTTCGGCCGCCGCGATCTCGACACGCTGATCGGCGTCAACCCGCAGCTGGATCCGACCAACCTCGGGCCGGTCAACCAGTCGCTCAACTACGACAACACGCGCGAGGCGTGGATCGAGTGGGGGTGCAGCGATGCGCTCAACCTCCGCATGGGCCAGATCCGCACCGCGGCGCCGCGCCAGCTGATGACACCGCCGGAGCTGCAGCAGTTCGTCGACATCTCGCTGGCCTCGGCCTTCGTCGGCCTGTCGATGCCCGGCTACACGGACCGCAACCGCGACCACGGCATCATGGTGCACGGCCGCTTCGGTTGCGACGGCGACGTCTCGTGGCTGGCGACCATCACGAACGGCGACGGCGGCGACTCGATCCGCAACGTGCTCGATCACCGCTCGTCGGACAACCTGGCCTTCAGCGCGCGCATCAACTGGGCGTTCCTCGATCCCATCGGCTACCAGGAAGGCGCGCTGCGCCAGCAGACCTGCGGCTGGTACGGCGAGGTCGGCGCATGGGTCTACTACTACGCCGATCGCCTGGACAAGCCGCACACGGTGGAGGGCGACTTCCTGCGCTACGGCGTGGACCTGGCTCTCGGCTACGGGCCGTTCTCGCTCACCGCGGCCGTGACGGTCCAGGACGACGCCGACGTGCCGACGGTGCCCGCCACGACCACCGTGCTCGACGACGAGACCATCACGTGGCTCCTCCAGCTCGGCTACATGATCCCCGGCAGCGCCTTCGAGGTGGCCGCACGCTACAGCGGCTACGACACCGATGGCGACGTGCTGGGCAACGGCATGGCGTCCGAGCTGGCCTTGGCCGTCAACTACTACCTGAACGGCCATGGCAACAAGCTGCAGCTCGACGTGTCGTTCATCGAGGTCGAAGACGACGGCTTCCTGATCTACGACCGCTACCCGGGCTACGGGAACTTCCTGACGAACGACGACAGCGCGATCCTGATCCGCTTCCAGTGGCAGCTCGCGCTGTAGCCCGCTGAGCACTCGCCCTGCAGCGGACGAATCGTCCCGAAATGGGACGGTTCCGGGCCCCGTCTGAAGATCGTCTTCACGTTTGTTTGGGGAATGTCGATAGGGCCGCGATCGCCCCCTCGATCGCGGCCACGCGGATCTGCCGCCAGGGGGAGTGGGGCGTGTCACCCGATCCCTCCTGCGAGTTCTTCCGATGTCCCGACTGTTCCTCGTGCTCGGCTTGGCCGGGCTGCTCGTTCTTCCCGCCTGCGGTGGCTCCGGCGCCGGCACCCCGCTCCTGATCGGCGTGGGTACCGGTGGCGGCGGCATCCCGCCTACGGGGCCGATCACCGACCTCAACGGCAACGGGATCGATGACGCGCAGGACATCACCTCGGGTTCGAGCCTCGACGTGAACGGCAACGGGATCGTGGACGAGGTCGAGATCGACATCGACAACGACAGCGTGCCGGACGGCCGCATCAACGCGGGCTCGGTCTTCGAAGACGCGGACAACGACGGCACGCGGGACGCAGGCGAGTCGGGCGTCGCCGGCGTGACCGTGACCGCCTACGACGTGGCCGCCAACGTGGTCGGCACCGACGTCACGGACGCGAACGGGGACTGGCGCATCGACGACGTG
>JASJAY010000218.1 GCA_030066775.1 Planctomycetota bacterium | reverse complement strand
AACCCCGGGGCGCGCGGCGTCCCATGCAGGAATGACGACCGGCGCCTATCCGCATCTGGACGACACCGCCCCGCGGGAATGGCCCGCGTGGACTGCCGCCGTGCTCGCCGCCGCCGTCTTCGCCGCCGGCGAGCCGCTCGTGACGGGGGCGCCCGCCTTCGGGGCCGGCTACGTCCTGCGCAGGGTTGCCCTCGGCGCCGCGCTCGGACTCCTGCTCTTGCTGGCCGCTTGGGTGCCGAGTCGCCTGGGCCGCCCCGAGCGGCGGCACCTCGTCTGGATCCTGGCGCCCCTCGGCATCGTCCTCTTGGGGCTCCTCACCACGACCCAGGCGGGATTCCGCAACGCGTTCCGCCACGGGATCGTGTGGGCGTCGCTGGGCCTGCTGCCGCTGGCCCTCGCGAGTGCATTCGAGATCCCGCGCGCGGCGCGCCGGACGTGGATGATCGTGCTCGCCCTCGCGTGCCTCTACGCCGTCTTCGGCTTCTACGAGCTGCAGGCCGGCCAGCGCATGGCGGCGTCGTTCGGTCGCCCGGCGGTGGCAGGCGTCGTGTTCGGCGCGCTCCTCGCGCCCGCGCTGCTGTTGATCCGTCCACTCTGGCTGGGCGCCCTTGCCGCGCTGCCCCTCGCGCTTGCGTGCGTCTTGAGCGGAAGCCGTGCCGCGTTGATCGCCGCGGTGCTCGGCCTCCTCGTCGCGGCGGCCGTGGCTGCGTTGAACGCGGCGCGACGCAAGCAGCTGCGCCTCGTCACCGCGGGCGTCGCCGTGCTCGCCGTCGTCGGGTTCGGCCTCGGCGTGAACGACGTGGTGCCCTTGCCCGGTGGCACGCGCACCGTCGAGGTGCGCATGGGCCTCTACCGCGCCGGCGGCACGCTCGTCGCCGAGCGTCCGCTCGTGGGCCATGGGCTCGGCCGCTACGAGGCCGAGGTGATGCGCGTGCGTGACCTGACCGAGGCCCGCCTCGAGCCGGGGCGCCGTCCCGAGCACGCGCACAACGACATCCTCCACGCCAGCGTCGAAGGCGGCGTGCTCGCCGGCCTATTGCTGCTTGCGTGGTTCGTGGGCGCGTTCCTCCTGGGCGCACGCGCCGCAGCCGACGCCGACGCCCTCAGGCGACGCCACGTCGGCGCCGCGCTCGGCGTCGTGACGACGGTGGCCCTCGCAGGTCTCGCCGACGGCGTGATCATCGATCCCGGACCGGCACTTCTCGCCGCGCTCGCGATGGCGTCGCTCTTGACGATGCGACCGCGCGCCGAGGAGCCGCGCCCGCTGCCTGTGGCCCCGCGCACGGTGGCGATCGTGTTCGGCCTGCTCGGCCTCGGCGCCACCTACGGGCTGCGGCTCGATGCCGCCGCCGACGCGGAACTGCAGGCCTACGTGAACGAGCGCGCCACGCGGCGGGTCGTCGCGGCAGCCGGTGGCGAGGTCGAGGCACTGGGCCCCGAGCAGCTCGAGCGGGCCCTGCGCTACCGCGAGGACGACGCCGAGGCGCACTACCAGCTCGGCGTCCTCCGAGCGCAGCAGAAGAACCGCGTCGAGGCACGCACGTCGTTCCGGCGCGCGTTCGAGCTCGATGCGGGCAAGACCGAGGCGCGCCTCGACCTCGCGCACACGCTCGAGCTCGACGACCGCATCGATGACGCCAAGGCCGTGCTGGTCGAGGCGACGCGGCGCGACCCCACGCGCTTCGACGCGTGGATGCGACTCGGACACCTCGAGATCGGACCGGAGCCGATCCCGGGCGACCCGCCGCCGCCCGACGTCGACTGGGTCACGGCACTCAAGCGCTACAACACCGCGCACGAGACGGCACCCAACCGCTTCGAGTACGAGGTGGCGCTGGCGCGCATGGAGCGCCGCAAGGCGGCGACCCCCGAGGCCCTCAAGGGCGTCGACGTACGGCTCGAGGAGGCGGCCGCCGCGTTCGCACCGGAGGCGGCGACGCCGATGGACAAGCTCGCGGCCGCGCCCGCCGAACTGATCGTGGAGGCGTTCCGCGTCGCCGAGGCGATGGGTGCAAGCGACGTCTTCACCAACGCCGTCTTGCGACTGGCCCTGAAGAAGAACCCCGACGTCGCGATCTCGATGGGGCGCGAGGTCGACCGCTTCCTCACCGAGGCGCAGAAGCGCGAGGACGAGGCGAAGAAGCGCGCCGCCGAGACGCTCGACCCGAACGTCTTCGCGGCGGCCGACCGCGCGTTCGGCGCCGCTACCGTGCGCCTGGCGGCGCTGCTCGAAGAGGGCGCCGCAGACATGATCGAGACCCTCGAGCAGGCGCGCGCCGAGAAGATCATCAAGCGCTACCGCATGAGCCTCGCGCGCTACCGCAGCCTGCTCGCCGCGACCCAGGGGCCCAACGCAGCGGATGTACGGGAGGGCGATCCCAACGCTGGCCTACGCTGGCGCTCCGAGCTCCTGCGCGAAGCCGCGACCGTCGCGGCCAAGGTCGACGCGCCGAAGGCGCGCGACTACTGGGCGCGCGCCTTCACGCTGAACGGCATGCTGCACCTGAACGAGGGCCGCGAGGACGAAGCCCTCGCGACGCTCCGTCGCGCGCTCGACTACAACGACGCCTTCGCCGACACGCACTTCCAGCTCGCCCGCACGTACGCGCGGCGCAGCGAGCTGGACGACGCCTCGAAGGCGCTTCTGCGCGCCTTCGAGCTCGGCCCCCACTGGAAGCAGCCCGCGATGGTCGAGCCCGACTTCGTGGCGCTGCGCGACCGCCCCGAGATCCGCCGCGCCCTGAAGTAGGGACCTGCGACGCGGACGCCGTCCCGCTCACGAAACGACAGCCCGGCCCCGGCCCGTATCCTCGCGCCCATGGCACGACACCTCTTCTGGCTCGGGTTGATCGGTCTTCTCGTCGGCGGGCTCGGGCTCGCCCCGGCCGAGGCGCGACCGCCGCCCAAGTTCGCGGACGTCCCCCACCACTACGTCTCCCTGCGGCTCGACCTCGAGGGCCACCGCATCGTGGCGACGGACAGGATCTCGTTCGCGAGCACGGCCCCGACGCCGTTGCTCATCCGGCTGAACCCGGACCTGGAGATCCTGAGCGCCGCAGCGACCACGGTCGACGGCGACACGAACACCGTGCCGGTCAAGCCGGTCGACGACAAGCCCGGCTTCTACGAGTTCACCGTCGCACCGAACGCGACTGACGTCGAGATCCACTACGCGGGCGTCATCTACGACCAGGTCGAGAAGAGCGAGGACCTCTCGTGGGTCGTCGGCGACAACACGAAGGGCGTGATCGACGAGAACGGCGTCTATCTTTCGGGCGCGTCCGGCTTCATCCCGCGCATCGTCGGCAACCGCCTGGCGGCCTTCGACATCACGACGATCGTGCCCTCGCCGTACCTCACGGTCACGCAGGGCTCCGTGCCGAAGCGCAGCGCGGCGTACGCGAACCCGAAGTTCGAGGCGACGGACGTCGTATTCCCGAGCGGCAGCGAGAAGCAGCGCGGCGACCGGACGTACACCGTCTCGGTCTCGCAGGCCGTCGTGCCGACGGACAGCGTCTCGCTCGTCGCCGGCAAGTTCGTCACGAAGTCCAAGGAGGTCGAGGGCGTCACGCTCACGACGTACTTCTACGAGCAGGACGCGGGTGCCATGGACCTGTGGCTCGCCAACTGCGCCGAGACGGTGAAGCGCTACGCCCCCATCCTCGGTGCGTATCCGCATCCCAAGTTCGACATCGTCACCAACTTCTTCCAGTCGGGCTACGGCATGCCGGGCTGGACGCTGCTCGGCGATCGCGTGATCCGCTACGTGACCGCGAAGGCGCAGCGCCAGGGCGGCAAGATCCCGCCGGGCTACCTGGACCACGAGTACGTGCACGGCTGGTACGGCAACGGGCTGTTCGTGGACTACGCCACGGGCAACTGGTGCGAGGCCATCACGACCTACTTCGCCAACTACCTGGCCAAGGAGCTGGAGTCCAAGGAGGCCGGCCAGGAGCACCGCCGCGGCGTGCTCGAGAAGTTCGCGATCCGCGTCCACGGCGAGGGCGACTACGCGCTGCGCAAGTTCGTCCAGAAGACGGAGGACAAGGACAACGACATCGGCTACGGCAAGGGCTCGATGCTCTTCCACATGCTGCGCAAGCAGGTGGGCGACAAGACGTTCTTCGACACCGTGCTCGCGTTCACCAGGGCCAACGTCGGCAAGGTCGTGCGCTGGGAAGACTGGTTCGAGGCGTTCGCGAAGGCCTCCGACCAGGACATCACCGCGCACATCGGCCCCTACCTCGAGCGTCCCGGCCTGCCCTCGGTCACGCTGACCAAGGCCGAGCCGAGCCAGGGCAAGAACGGCCAGTGGGCCGTCAACGTCGGCATCGAGACCGGCCCGAAGGACGTCGCGCCGTGGCCCGTCAACGTGCCCGTGCGCATCACCCTCGCCGACGGCACGACCGTGGACCGCGAGGCCGTCCTCGAGGGCCACACCTACGAGGCGGGCTACGCGGACCTCGCAGCGAAGCCGATCGCCGTCGAGCTGGATCCCCACTTCCACCTCCTGCGGCGCATCCCCGATGCGGACATCCCCCACTGCCTCAACCGCACGCTCGAGACGCCGGGCGGCACCGTGTACGTGGAAGCGAACGAGCAGGCGTTCCAGGCCGTCGCCGGCCGCATCGCGCGTTCCAAGGGCTTCGCGCTCAAGCAGGGCAAGGCCGAGATCACCGGCCCAACGATCGTGCTCAGCCTAGCCGATCCGGAGAAGGGCGTCGTTGCGGGCGGCAAGACGTGGACCGGCGAGGACGTCGCCGTGCTCCAGACCTCGCTCGAGAACGGCCATCCGGTGACGCGCTTCACCGCGCTCTCGAAGGCGATGACGCCGCGCGCCATGTACGCCCCCTACTACGGCTGGGACACGTACGTCGTCTTCAAGGGCCACAGCCCGATCGCGCGCGGCATCGGACGCGGCGAGGAAACCAGCACGCGCCGCAAGCTCGCCTCGCTCGACGTCTCCGGCATCACGAAGACGCTCGAGACGCTCTGCTCCAAGGAGTTCGAGGGGCGCCGGCCGGGGACGGCGGGGCACGCGAAGGCGAACCGTTGGCTTTGGGATTGGCTTCTCCGGGAGCTGCGAAACGTGTCCGCCATTGCCGTGCAGGTGCCGATCGCGCGTCGCGCGAGCGGCCGCGATCTGGTGATCCGCCTCGGCGACCGCGAGGAGGTCTGGAAGGACGCCTACCGGCCACTCGCGCTCGACCCGACGAAGTGGGTGGCGCGATTCGTTCCCTTGAATGAGTTGGGCCGGCTTCGTCTCGAGGGCACGGATCCGTTGGGCTGGGCCCTTGCAGCGAGCAAGGTCAAGAGAGCCGGACAGCATCCGGTCTTGATCGTCGAGCCCACGCCCGAGGCCGCGGCCGCCGTGGCCGCCTGGTTGGATACGCCCGAAGACCTGACCGAGGAAGCCGAGGCCCTGCTCGCCAGGCCGGGGCGCGACGGCAAGGCGCGTCCGCGGCCGTGCTTGGAGAGCTGGATCGCGGGCCGACGGAGCCGGACACTCCCGCTCGCCTCCGAGGCGCAGCTACGCACCGCCGTCCGGAGCGCACCCCACATGATCGTCCTCGCCGAGGG
>JASJAY010000080.1 GCA_030066775.1 Planctomycetota bacterium | reverse complement strand
GGCGGCCCCCCCCCGGGGGGGGGCCGCCTCTCTTTGCAATTACCAAGTATTGCGTCGTAGGCCGTTGTTGGGTGCCTCTCCATGGCCATTTGGGGCCGGATTGCTGGGATCGCGCGCCTGCGCGTTCAAGGAACAGGTCATCGCGTGTCGATAGGCGTGCACCCAGGTCGCGGGGCGGGAGATGCCCCCGAGGCGAGGTTGTGGCATGTCGAACGTAACGATCGAGGAACTGCTGCAGATCCTAGTGGATCGCGGAGGCTCCGATCTGCACCTGAGCGCGGGCTCCCCGCCGAAGATCCGCGTCGACGGACGGCTCTACAACACCGAGCATGAAGTTCTGCGCCCCGACGCGTGCAAGAACATCATCTACTCGTTCCTCACGAGCGACCAGGTCGCGCGCTTCGAGAAGAACTTCGAGCTCGACATGTCGTTCGGCGTCGACGGCTTCGGCCGCTTCCGCGTGAACGTCTTCCTGCAGCGTGGCTCCGTCGCCGCCGTGCTGCGGATGATCCCCTCGGTGGTGAAGACCTTCGAGGAGCTCGGGCTGCCCCGCGGCATCTGCGAGGAGATCTCGAGCCTGCCGCGTGGTCTCGTGCTGGTCACGGGCGCCACCGGCTCCGGCAAGTCCACCTCGCTTGCCTCGATGGTCGACTTCGTCAACGAGACGCGCGCCGACCACGTGCTGACGGTCGAGGATCCGATCGAGTTCCTGCACCGCAACAAGGGCTGCCTCGTGAACCAGCGCGAGGTGGGCTCGGACACGAAGAACTTCCACAACGCGCTGCGCTCGGCGCTGCGTGAGGACCCGGACGTCGTGCTCGTCGGTGAGATGCGCGACATGGAGACGATCGAGGCGGCCTTGACGATCGCCGAGACGGGCCACCTGACGTTCGGCACGCTGCACACCAGCGACTGCGTGCAGACGATCAACCGCATCATCGATGTGTTCCCGTCGCACCAGCAGCAGCAGATCCGCACCCAGCTGTCGTTCACCCTGCAGGCCGTCTTCTGCCAGCAGCTGATTCCGACCGCCACGGGCAGCGGCCGCTGTCTCGGGCTCGAGGTGATGATCGCCAACTCCGCGATCCGCTCGCTGATCCGCGACAACAAGGCGCACCAGATCTACAGCATCATCCAGACCGGCGGAAAGCTGGGGATGCAGACGATGAACCAGTCGCTCGGCAACCTCGTGCGCCGAAGCCAGATCACGTACGAGCAGGCAGAGAACCACACGAGTGACCTCGAGGATCTCCGTCGGACGCTCTCTCGGGCCTAGGAGTCTCCATGGTCAGTTTCAATCGTCGAATCGTACGCATCCTCGAGGAGTCCGGGCTCGTCGAGATGGACGTGCTCGCACAGGCGTCGAGCGTCGCGAACAAGGGCGACAAGTCCGTCACGGACCATCTGCTCGAGCAGGGGACGTTCGAGGAGGCCGAGCTGCTCGGCGTCCTGGCGGAACGCCTTGGCGTGCCTCCGATCGACCTGCAGCGGGTCGACATCCCGTCGGACGTGAAGGACACGGTCTCGGCCGATCTCGCGCGCGAGACCGGCTGCCTGCCGATCAACAAGACGGGTGGCCTTCTGACCGTCGCCGTCTCGAACCCGTTCGACGTCGTCAAGCACGATGACTTGCGACTGGCAACGGGCTGCGACCTGCGTCTAGCGCTGGCACTCGAGCCCCAGATCAGCAAGGCGATCGAAGCTTTCTACATGGGCGGTGAGCGCAACCTCTCGGAGATCCTCGATGAGGTCGATCCCGAGATGGACGTCCTCGAGAAGATCGAGGACGAGGACGAGATCGTCGACATCGCGCGCGGCGAGGACGGCGACGACGCGCCCGTCATCAAGCTCGTCAACCTGCTCATCTACAACGCGATCAAGGGCAAGGCCTCCGACATCCACATCGAGCCCTTCGAGAAGCGGCTCGTGGTGCGCTACCGCCTCGACGGTCGCCTCGAGGAGGCGATGGAGCCCCCCAAGCGCCTCCAGAACTCCATCACCAGCCGCCTGAAGATCATGGCGGACCTCGACATCGCCGAGAAGCGCAAGCCGCAGGACGGCAAGTTCCAGGTCAAGGCCGAGGGGCGCCAGATCGACTTCCGTGTGTCGACGCTGCCCGTCGTGCACGGCGAGAAGGTCGTGCTGCGTATTCTCGACGGATCGAACCTCGCGCTCTCGCTCGACAAGCTCGGCTTCGAGGAGAAGGCGCTCGGCGACTTCCGCAAGGCCATCACGAGCCCGTACGGGATGATCCTCGTCACGGGTCCCACCGGCTCCGGTAAGACCACGACGCTGTACAGCGCGGTCAAGGAGATCATGAAGCCGGAGGACAACTTCGTCACGGTCGAGGATCCGGTCGAGTACCAGCTGGGCGGCATCAACCAGGTCCAGGTCAACCCGAAGAGCGGGCTGACGTTCTCCGCGGCCCTGCGCTCGATCCTGCGTCAGGACCCGGACGTGGTCATGATCGGTGAGATTCGCGACACCGAGACGATCGACATCGCGGTCAAGGCCGCGCTCACCGGTCACCTCGTGCTGTCGACGCTCCACACCAACGATGCGGCGAGCACGATCACGCGAATGATCGATATGGGCGTCGACCCCTTCATGGTCGCGTCGTCCACGCTGCTCGTGTCGGCCCAGCGACTCATTCGTCGCCTGTGCCCGCACTGCAAGGAGCAGTACAACGCCAAGCCGCAGCGCTTGCTCGAGATCGGCTTCACCGAAGAAGAGGCCAAGAGCAAGCCGGCGCTCTGGAAGCCCAAGGGCTGCAACCGCTGCACGCAGGGCTACACGGGTCGTTTCGCGCTGCTCGAGACGATCCCGATGACCGAGGCGATCAAGCGGATGATCATCGACGGCCACTCGGCCATCGAGCTCCGCAACAAGGCCATGGACGAGGGCATGATCACGCTGCGCCGCTGCGCGCTGCTGAATGCCCTCCGCGGAAACACGTCCATCGAAGAGGTCCTGCGCGTGACGTTGAGCGACGCCCGTCGCGCCACGCGCGGCTCGTCGGAGTGATCACGGACAGGTAGCAGGGAAGCGATACGATGCCGAGCTTCAAGTACAGCGCAGTGGGGTCCGACGGACGCACCGTCCGGGGCACGCTCGAAGCGCCCAGCCAGAACGACTGCCTCGACGAGCTCCGTCGCCGTAGCTTGACGCCGCTGCGCGTCGAGGAGAAGTCGGGCAAGAAGAAGAAGGCCGCTTCCGCTGCCGCCGCACCCGCGGCCGCCGCCACGCCGTCGTCCGCCAAGCCGGCCGAGAAGAAGAGCTGGCTGCAGATGGACCTGACCATCGGCGGCATGAAGCCGGGCGTGCGCAAGAAGGAAGAGATCGTCATCTTCACGCGCCAGCTGGCGACGATGATCAACGCCGGTATCCCGATCCTCGAGTCGCTCGAGATCCTCGCGGAGCAGGCGCAGTCGCGTCAGTTCGCGATGCTGCTCGACGCGGTGGTCGGCGATGTCCGCGCCGGTCAGGACCTCAGCACCGCATTCGCGAAGTACCCCAAGGTCTTCAGCGACGTCTACGTCAGCATGCTGCGCGCCGGTGAGGCGTCCGGTCAGATCGACGACATCCTCATCCGCCTCGCCGAGTACCTCGAGGCCACCCAGAAGCTGAAGCGCGACATCAAGAGCGCCATGACCTATCCGGTCGTCTCGCTCGTGATGATCATCGGGATCACGGCCTTCCTGATGATCGGCATCGTGCCGAAGTTCAAGGAGGTCTTCGAGTCCCTCGCCATCGAGCTGCCCGGCATCACGAAGATGATCCTCGGCGCGTCCGACTGGTCCGTCGAGAACTGGCCCGTGGTGTTCATCGGCGGCGCCGTCTTCGTCGGTCTCGTCATGGTCTACAAGCGAACGGATCGCGGTAGCTGGCAGTGGGACTGGATGATGCTCCACCTGCCGGTCTTCGGCACCCTGTTCCAGAAGGTCGGCCTGTCGCGCTTCTCCAAGACGTTCTCGACGATGATCAAGAGCGGTGTGCCCATCCTGGGTGCCCTCGAGATCGTCGCGGACACCTCGGGTAACCGCATCATCTCGCACGCCGTCCTCGAGGCGCGCGAGAACGTGCGCCAGGGTGAGAGCCTCGCCGAGCCGCTCGCTCAGAGCCCCGTCTTCCCGCCGATGGTCACGCGCATGATCGGGATCGGTGAGAAGACCGGTTCGCTCGAGACGCTGCTCGAGAAGATCAGCGAGTTCTACGACGACCAGGTGAGCGCGACGGTCAAGCAGCTCACGAGCCTCATCGAGCCGATCATGATCGGCTTCATGGGTCTGCTCGTGGGTGCAATCGTGCTCGCCGTCTTCCTCCCGATCTTCGAGCTGCAGAAGAACCTCACGCCGGGTCGCTAGCCCAGGCTCGTGGCCACGGGAGTCGTGCTCCGGCGCGACTCCCGGGGTAAGACTGGACCCATGTCCGAGAGCTCGGATCCGCGTCCGTGGCGCAAGCGCCACCCGGTCCTGTCGCGCGTCGTCCTGTTCGGGATCGGCGGCGCGGTGGTGGCCGTCCTGCTCCTGCTGTGGGAACAGCGCAAGGAGGAGGACCGCCTGACGGAGCTGCGCGGCGAGGTCGCGGCCTTCGATCTCTTGCTCACGATCGAGACGGGGCCCGATCAGGTCCTGAAGGTGATCGACGAGGATCTCTCGGATCCCGAGCTGCCGCTCGACCTCCGGATTGCCGCCGAGCGCTACAGGGCCATGGCGCTACGCCGCAACGTGCAGTTCGGGCGCGCGAAGGCCGACACGTGGACCCGCGTCCACGCCGCCGCCGAGCGGGCGTTCGACCTGGCGGACGACCGGGAGACGAAGAACGGCCTCTTGCTCGAGTGGGCCGAGGCCTACCTGGAGCAGGCCGATCCCGAGGGCGCCCGCGAGGCGCTGGCGCGCGGCGATTTCGGCCTCGACGGGCCCTGGGCCCTGCTCCGCGACCAGTACCTGGCCATCGCCCGGGCCGTCGAGCTCGGCCCGGAGGCGGGCGCGGAGCACCTCGAGCAGATCCTGGCGCGGTGGAGCCCGCCGCTGCCGCTCGAGCCCCGCGTCGAGGCGGGTGGGCGGCGCTGGAACCTGCCGCAGGTCGCCACGGTGACCACGGAGCGCCTCGTGCGGCTCTACCAGGAGCTGGGACGCGACCCGCTGCCCCTGTGGAAGCGCCTCAAGGACCTCGTCCAGAAGGACGCCCGGGAGCTGATCGTCTGCTGTAAGGCGTTCGTCTCGATGGGGGAGATGGAGCTGGCCCGCGATGCCTGGGCGCGCGCGGTCGCCGCGGACGCCGACGAGGCCGCGGCCTGGGTGAAAAACGACCAAACGCTCCAGCGGGTGGCCGGTCTCCGCTAAGGCCGGCGCATTTCACTCAAGCCCCCCGAGGAACAGGGTCGATAGGGCCGCCGGAGTGCGCGGATTCACCCATTCGCGTGCTTCGAGATTCGATTCCCACGTGCATGGGACGCGAACCGGGTGGGGCCAGTGGCCCGCACGACCCCCGCCGGTTCGAAGCGCGTCGCACGGCAGGACTCGAGCCTCTTCGTGCGGGCCGACTCGAGAACAACCCTTATATCCCTTTGGAGACGCGCATGTCCCGCAAGCAGCATGGCTTCACGCTCATTGAGCTGATGATCGTCATCGCGATCATCGCCATTATCGCTGCGATCGCCATCCCGAACCTCCTGGCCGCCCGTTTGTCGGCCAACGAGACGGCAGCGATCGCGACCCTTCGCAACATCATTTCGGCCCAGGCCCAGTTCCAGCAGGGCGGTCGTGCCGACCAGGACGCTGACGGTACCGGCGAGTACGGCGGTTTCGTCGAGCTGTCCGGTGGCGGCGCCGGCCGTATGGCTTCGGTGCTCGTGCCCCCGGTCCTGTCCGGCGGCTTCCGCGTGCTGAACGGCAACGGCGAGGTGACCCGCTCGGGTTACTTCTTCCGGATCTTCCTGCCGGGCGCCATGGGTGCCCCGACGGCTGAGCCGATGGCCGGCTACACCGCGATGACCGGTATCGACAGCGACCTCGCTGAGACGACCTGGTGCGCCTACTCGCACCCCGTCAACTACAACCAGTCCGGTAACCGCACGTTCTTCACCAACCAGGCCGGCGATGTGCTGGGCTGCGAGGTGAACACCTACAGCGGCACGGGCAACGGCCCGGCCGGTGACGCCGCCTTCACTGTCGGTGGTGCGATCACGGGTTCGGTGGACATCGGTGGTCCTGGGCAGACGCCCGCCGCCGCCGCCGCCGTCTGGGTGCAGGTCAACTAGTCCTCACCAGCCTTTGTTCCGAAGAGGCCGCGGGTCACCCCGCGGCCTCTTTTCAATTCGGCCCTGTTGCATGCGCATTTTCCAGGGGGCCCTAACAGCGCCTACAGGACCCGGATCGCGGTGGTCGATAGGGACTTCGCCTCGGGCGTGGGCCCGCGGCCAGAACCCTGAACCTCGAAACTCGAGATTCGATTCCTAGGAGTTAGCCAAAATGCAGCGCAAGCAGCACGGATTCACGCTCATTGAGCTGATGATCGTGATCGCCATCATCGCGATCATTGCTGCGATCGCCATCCCGAACCTTCTGGCCGCGCGTCTGTCGGCCAATGAGACGGCAGCGATCGCTACCCTTCGCAACATCATCTCGGCCCAGGCCCAGTTCCAGCAGGGCGGTCGTGCCGACCAGGACGCTGACGGTACCGGCGAGTACGGCGGTTTCGTCGAGCTGTCCGGTGGCGGTGCCGGCCGTATGGCTTCGGTGCTCGTGCCCCCGGTCCTTTCCGGCGGCTTCCGCGTGCTGAACGGCAACGGCGAGGTGACCCGCTCGGGTTACTTCTTCCGCATCTTCCTGCCGGGCGCCATGGGTGCCCCGACGGCCGAGCCGATGGGCGGCTACACCGCCATGACCGGTATCGACAGCGACCTCGCTGAGACGACCTGGTGCGCCTACTCGCACCCCGTCAACTACAACCAGTCCGGTAACCGCACGTTCTTCACCAACCAGGCCGGCGATGTGCTGGGCTGCGAGGTGAGCACGTACAGCGGCACGGGCGCGGGTCCTGCCGGCGACGCGGCCTTCACCGTCGGTGGTGCGATCACGGGCACGGTGGACATCGGTGGTCCTGGGCAGACGCCCGCCGCCGCCGCCGCCGTCTGGGTGCAGGTCAACTAGTCCTCACCAGCCTTCAATCCGGAGAGGCCGCGGGTGTCCCCCCGCGGCCTCTTCTCAATTCAGCGCCGCACGTAGCCGACGCCGGGGATGCGCCGCGCCAGCCCCTCGAGCTCCAGGCGCGTCAACGCCAGCATCACGGCCGCCGGTGAGAGGCCCGATCCGCGCGTGATCGCATCCGGCCCCGCGGCGTCGTCCAGATCGAGCTGGTCGAGCACGGCCGACTCCGAGGGCGTCAGCTCGACCTCACGCCGGTCGCGGGCGGCACGCCGGGCCGGATGGTCGAGCGCCTCGAGCACGTCATCCACCTCCGTACAGAGCAGCGCGACGTCGTCGCGCAGGAGCTTGTGGCAGCCGGCCTGCGTCGTGCGGCGGATGTGCCCGGGAACGGCGAGCACCGTGCGCCCCATCTCGACGGCGTTCCTCGCTGTGATCAGCGCGCCGCTTCGCTCCGGGGCCTCGACCACGAGAACGACGTCGGCGAACGCGGCGATCAAGCGGTTGCGTCGCGGGAAGTGGTACTTCGCCGCGCGCTCGCCGGGCTCGTACTCGGAGACCAGCGCGCCCGCTTCGGGGACGCGCGTGCGGAGCTCGGCGTTGGACGCTGGATAGGGCACGTCGATCCCCGTTCCCAAGACCGCCAGCGTGCGTCCGCCGTCGACCTGCAGCGCGCCCTCGTGCGCCGCGGTGTCGACGCCCAGCGCGAAGCCGCTGACGATCCAGACGCCGAGTCGGGCGAGGTCCCGCGCCATCTCGCGAGCGACCTCGAGGCCGTAGTGGGTTGCGCGGCGGGTGCCGACGATGGCGACGGCGTACGTACCGGCGCGCGGCAGCTCGCCCTTCACGAACAGCGCTTTCGGTGCGTCCCGTTCCTGTGCCAGCCACGCGAGCCGAGCGCTCGGCCAGTCGCCGTCGTCCGGCAGGAGCCGGCGTTGCCCCAGCCGCTCCAGTCGCGAGTTCAGGTCGTCCACGCTCCTACCACGCACGAGGCGGCGCGGCGGTCACGCCCGACTCGTACGGTCAGCCCGCGAACGCGTTGGCGACGAGATGCAACACGACGCCGACCGCGACGACGCTCACGCTCAGCATCACGAACGTGCGCACGATCGAGCGGGTCAGGTCGCCGGGCGGATCGTCATCGGCGCTCGCCGCGCCCAGGACCATCGCGATCGCCAGCATGACCGGCGGGAACCAGAGCAGATCGAGCCAGGTCACGTCTGCTCCTCCTCGGACTCCGGCGGCCGCCAGCCGAAGGCGGGGAAAACGTCGGGTGCGGCGGGCGTGACGTCGGGGGCGGTCGACGGCGTCGGCTCCGCGTCAGCCACCGGCGCGAGGTCGACCTCTTCCGGTGCCGGCTGGGCGCGCTCCCAGGCGAGCTGCCGCAGGGCGACGACGCGTGCGTTGTGCGCTAGGGCCAGGCCCAGGGCGTCGCTGATCGCGACCACGTTCAAGAGCCCGGCCACGTCCACGTAGAGCCGACCCACGTCGAAGTGGGGCAGGAGCTCCTGCGCGGGCTGGCCGTCGGACACGTACAGCGCGCCCAGCGTCGGGCCGCCGGCGAAGATCTGCGCGACGAACTCGAGCGTGTAGCGCTGCGGGTCCACACACGTGAACGAGGTCAGGAGCAGCCCGGCCCCGAAGAGGCCGCCGACGGCCACGAGCATCACCACGCCCTTGCGGGCTCGTCCCATGACGACGTGACCCAGGCCCGGCACGAGCCAGGCCAGGATCCCGACCAGGAGCAGCGGCCGCGCCCGGGGGATGCGATCGGTCACGCGCGGCGTGAGGTCGATCGCAGGCGGTGCGGGCTGGTCGAGCATGGTCACGGCGAAGATTATCGACCGCCCCGAGGCGCACCCCGGATAATCCCCCGATGGCCGGTTCGCTCCCCGCTCACGAGACCCAGGTCCGCGTCCGCTACGGCGAGGTGGATCGCATGGGCGTCGTCTACCACGGGCACTACCTCGTGTACTTCGAGCAGGGCCGCACCGAACTGCTTCGGTCCCTGGGGGTTACGTACCGGGCCGTCGAGGACGCGGGCACCCTGCTGGTGGTCGTGGACACGGGCGCGCGCTACTACCTGCCCGCCCGCTACGACGACCTCTTGACCGTCTCGACGCGCCTCGTGGACTTCGGACGGATCCGCATGCGGTTCGAGTACGAGGTCTCCCGGGACGGCGACCGCCTCGCCACGGGGCATACTGTGCTGGCCTCGACGGATTCGGAGGGACGGCCGAAGCGGTTGCCTGCCGACCTGTTGGAGAGGATGAACAGCCTGTGAGGCGCAAGGATGGGGCGGCCCGCGCCGTCCAATCCCGCAGATCGCCCCCCGGCGGCAGGAGGATCCCATGACCCGCACCGCGCTGATGCTCGCGACGCTCCTGGCCTTGGCCGCGTGCCAGCAGTCGGGCACCACCGGCGGCCAGACGGGCGGGACCTCGCCGCAGGCGACGGGCACCCCCGGCGCCGAGCCCATGGCCGGCGGAGGAACAGGCACGGGCGGGGCCCCGGGCACCGCGGATGCGATCGGTTCGGATCGCCTGCGGCGCGCCTGGAACCTATTGAGCCAGTGGGACGCGGCGCAGTCCGCGGGGCAGCAGGAGATCACCGCGCGTCTGCGTGGCGACCTGCAGCAGACGGTGGACGGCGGCTTCGCGGAGTTCGTGGAAGCGGCAGCCGGCCGCAAGGGCGTCGAGCTGCAGTACCTCGCGACGAGCGTGCTCGGGTTCAGCCAGAACCCGGAGGCTACGCGCGTGCTCGAGGCCCAGCTCGACTCGAAGGACCCGAACCTGCTCGCCAACGCGCTGGTAGCGCTCGCCTTGCGCCGGGATCCGGCCACGCGCCTGCCGCCCGTCATGATCCTCGCCGACACGCGGGCGCCGGACTTGCCGCGTCGCTATGCACCGCTCGTGATCGCGACCGTCATCGACGCGCGTGAACGGACCGGGCAGCCGCGCGATCCGCGCCTCTTGAGCGAGGCGTTCCGTCGCGTCGCGCCGCTCGCTTCGGACGAAGACGCCTACACCCGCCTACACGTCGCCAAGGCGATGGGCGCCATCCGTTCGCCGGCCACGACCGACTACCTGCTCGGGCTCGTCCGCGATCGCCAGATGCGCGTGCGCTGGGCCTCGGCCGCAGCGCTCGAGCGCGGCGCCGATCCGCGCGGCTTCCCCGAGGTCGTGCGCCTCATGCACGAGGTGCCGGAAGGCTCCAAGCACATCATCCGCGACATCCTGGTGTCCTACGCGGAGCGCATCCAGAAGAAGCCTCTGACCGATCAGGAGATCACCGAGCTCGGCACGAGCGCCGCGCAGTGGAGTCGCTGGTACGCCAGCCACCAGCGCGCGACCGGCGGCACCGTGCCGCCCGCCAGGGGCTGACCGCGCCGGGCTAGAGGTCCTTCGTCTCCTCGAGCCAGCGACGCAGCCGCTGCTCGAAGGCCTTGGCGTCCATGCCGAATGTCTCGAGGCAGACGCGGTCCATGTCCGTGCCGAAGTCACCGCTCACGGTTTGGAAGAACTCGGCGGCCTTCTTCGGCCAGCCCTCGATGACATACGCCGCCACGCAGTAGCCGTACAGCATCTCGGCGCGGGTGAGCGTGTTGAAGTCCTTGCCGCTCATCAAGTGGATGTCGGGCTTGTCGGGGCTGTCGATCAGGAGCCGCCCGAGCTCGAGCCAGCTCACGCCCGGCTCGAGCATGCGCTTCGTATACTCGGGGATCGGCTTGCCGCCTTCCGCGTACTCCGTCTCCACGTCGTTGACCGAGTAGATCGCGCGCGTGCCGACGATCTGGTAGTTGAGGTAGAGCGTCAGCCCCTCGGCGGCCCACGCCCGCTTGCGGCCCAGGCCGAGCACATGGTTGTTGATCGCGCCCAGGAGCTGCTTCGACGTGGCTTCGATCCGCGTGGCGGGGATCGGCGACTTCACGAGCGCCGCCGTACGCTTCGGGATCCACGTGCCGACGAGCCGCTTCGTAAACTCCTTGTCGCGCTCGGTCACGCCCGGCTGCGCGGCGTAGAACGCGTTGGCGGCGTCCACGTCGTCGAAGACGTATGCCGTCCACCCGGCGCGCACGTAGCGCCCGCGGGGTCGATACGTCGGCGCCGTGCGATCCAGGGCGTAGCGGAACACGGGCCAGCACGCCTCGAGGTTGCGCAGGATCTGCTCCGTCTCCTCGCCCTCGACGATGCCGAGCACGCGCACGCGCTTGCCCTCGAGGATCGACGTCCACTCGACACCGCCGACCTTGTCGTCCTTGTCGCCGGCTCCCGCCTCGGGTGCCTCGACCGCCTTCACGGCCTTGGCGGCGGTCTCCTGGATGCCGGCCCGTCGCGTTCGCGCCGACTCCGTCTCGGCCAGGACCCAGCCGATCTTTCCGTCTTTGACCTCGCGGTTCCACGTGCGGAACGTCGCTCGCTCCGGGTCGACGCCGATGGCGCCGGCGACGATCGCGGCGCGCACGCGCAGGTCGCCCTCGGCCTCCGCTTCCTCGACGAGCGGCGCGACTTCTTCGGCGAACCAGGCGCCGAGCTCCGCGCGCTTCGTCAGGAACTCCGGCTTGGCCTTGGAGAGGTTCTTGGGCGGCTTGTAGTTCGCCTTGCGCACCCACGCGCCGTCCTTGCCCTTGACGTACTTGAGGCGCTTGCGCGCCGTCTTGTCGTCAGGGTCGAACCGCAAGATGCCTTCGTAGACCTCCGCCCGCGCGCGAAAGAGCTTCGCCTTGCCGCTCCACTTGGCGAGCGCGTGCAGCCGCTCGACGGTCTCCGAGCGCACCGCTGCCCAGCGCGACTTCAGCGAGCCCTCCTCGGCTTGGACGGCGCGTACGTCGACCGTCAGCAGGGCCAGGAGGAGGAGCGGGAGGACGCGAGCCATGTGCTACGGATAACGTCGGGCGGGCCCTCGCCGCAACGATGGACTTCGAGGCGCTAGAGCATCCCGACGGGATCCACGTCCCAGATCTCCTCGACGCGGCCTCCCGGGCGCGGCGCCGAGCGCAGGGCGGCGAGGACCCGCGCGACCTCCTGGTGGTCCGGCGCCTTCACGAGGACGTGGCGCCGATAGCGGCCCTGGACGCGCGGGATGGGGGGCGTGGCCGGTCCCAGGATCGACGTGGCCGGCGTGGCGGCCGCCACGATCCGGTCGCGCGTCTCGGTTGCGCGCGCCGCCACCGCGCGCTCGTCCGGTCCGCGGACCACGATGCGCAGGAGGCGTCGATAGGGGGCGTAGTCGAACGCCGCGCGCTCGGGCAGCTCCTTGGCCGCGAACGCCTCGAAGTCCTGGGAGGCCGCGAGCTGGATCGCGGGATGGTCGGGGGCGCGCGTCTGCACCACGACGCGCCCGTCGACGTCGCCGCGTCCGGCGCGGCCCGCGACCTGGGCCACGAGCGAGAACGTGCGCTCGGCGGCGCGGAAGTCGGGCAGCGCCAGCGACGTGTCGGCGGAGATGATCCCGACGAGGGTCACGTTGGGGAAGTCGAGCCCCTTCGCGATCATCTGCGTGCCCACCAGCACGTCGATCTCGCCTTGGCCGAAGCGCCCGAGCACGTCGTCGTAGGCGTCGCGCGTGGCCATCGTGTCGCTGTCCATGCGCGCGACGCGCGCATCGGGAAACAGCTCGGCCAGCTGGGCCTCGACGGTCTGCGTGCCGACGCCCTGGTAGCGCAGCTCGGGATACGCGCAGTCGGGACACGCCGGCGGAACGCGTTCCTCGTGCCCGCACAGATGACACATCGCGATGTGGTCGCTGCGGTGGTACGTCAGCCCGACGTCGCAGTGCTCGCACGGCACGACGTAGCCGCAGCGCGGACACGCGACGCTCGTCGCGAAGCCGCGCCGGTTCTGCAGCAGGATCACCTGGCCGCCCGCGCGCAGTGCTTCGGTCATGCGCACCTCGAGCGTGCGCGAGAAGTGGCTGTAGCGCGACGACCGCTCGTCCGGGTCGCGCAGGTCGACGACGCGCACGTCGGGCAGACGGCGTCCGGGCACGCGCGCGGTCAGGCGCAGCATCGTGAAGCGGCCTTCGACGGCGTTCTTGTACGTCTCGAGGGCAGGCGTCGCGGAGCCGAGCACCACCACGGCGCCCGCCTTCTTCGCGCGCACGAGCCCGACGTCGCGGGCGTGATACCGGGGCGCGTTCTGCTGCTTGAAGGAGCTCTCGTGCTCCTCGTCCACGACGATCAGACCCAATCGCGGCACCGGCGCGAAGACCGCGCTACGCGGACCGATCACGACGTCCGCCTCGCCCGCGCGGATGCGGCGCCAGACGCGCGCGCGATCCGCCTCCGTCATGGCCGAGTGCAGCACAGCCACGCGCTCGAAGCGTCGGCGGAAGCGGCGCACGGTCTGCGGCGTGAGCGCGATTTCGGGCACGAGCACGATCGCCTGCCGGCCCTGGGCGCGGCAGCGCTCGATCGCGCGCAAGTAGACCTCCGTCTTGCCCGAGCCGGTGACGCCCAGGAGCAGGTGCGCGGCGAACGTCTCGGCGTCGAGCGCCTCGACCATCGCGTCGATGGCTTCTTGCTGCTCGGCGGTCGGGGTGGGGGGCGCGTCGCCGGCCGGCTCGCCTTCGTCGGCGGCCACCATCAGCTCGTCGCTCGAGACGCGCTCCTTCGTGAGCGTGAGCAGCCCCTTCTTCTGCAGCGTCTTGATCGGACTCGTGGAGACGCCCGCGCGCCGGCACAGGTCGGTCAGGAAGTAGCCGGG
>JASJAY010000079.1 GCA_030066775.1 Planctomycetota bacterium | reverse complement strand
CTACTTCGAGGGGCCGGAGAAGGTGACGGTCGCGGAGGTCGATCCGCTCGATCGCTACGGCCTCGATCGCGACCGCACCAACGACGGACGCCGCGAGCCCAAGCAGGGCACCGCGTCGTGGACCGTGTCGCTGCGTGCACTGGCTTGGATGCAGATGACCACGACCTTCTACGGAGGTCTGTGATGAGCGGCGATCCGGGCATGGAGACCCCCGTCGCGCCGCTGCCGGCGCCGGAGTCGAGCTCGCGTCGGCGGACGCGCATGCGCGACCTCCCCAAGGCGAGGGAGGTTCAGGGCGCGCCGACGTTCTTCACCCCCTTCCGCTCGGGGCTGGCCTACGCGTTTGGTGCGTGGCGCGTCGTGCTCTGCGTGCTCGTCGTGCACCTCGCGCTGGCGCTCACCGTCGTAATGCCGTTCCAGGCGCGCATGGCCGAGCGGCTCGACGGCCACGCGCACGGTCCCGCGCTCTCCGGTACACCCGACGCATACGACCGCGCCGTCGGCTGGGAAGAGGGCGGCCTCGCCGCCGGCGTGTGGATCGACGCGAAGCGTCTCGAGAAGCCGCTGCTCGACTCGCAGAAGCTGACCGTCTTCTGGATCGGCATCGTGGCGTGGCTCTTCGGCGCGCTCGTCAACGGCGGCTACCTCGGCACGATGCGCACGGGCGAACGCGTCACGTTCGGCTCGTTCCTCGAACAGGGTGGGCGCTCGTTCGGGCGCATGCTGCGCGTCGGCATCGTGTTCGCGCTGGCCTACTACGTGCTCGCGACCGCGGTGATGGTCGTGTGGGCCAAGGCGGCCGAGGTCAATGAGGTCTGGTCGGCGACGTCGGAGACGAAGTGGTGGGGCGACCTCATCCGCTTCAGCGTGATGATCGTGGCGTTCCTCTGGATGCGTGTCGCCGCGGACCTGGCGCGCGCCGACCTCGTGCGCACCGGCAGGCGGAGCGCGCTGCTCGCCTACCTGCGCGGCATCGGCTGGACGCTGCGCCATCCGCTGCGCACGTTCGGGCTCGCCCTGTTCGTGGGCGCGCCCGCCTTCCTCTTGCTGATCGGGCTCGGGATCCTGCTCGGCGTGGTCGACAGCGGCGGGCTCTGGATGCTGCTGCTCGGCTTCGTCGTTGTACAGCTGGCCGCCTTCGTGCGACTCGCCGCCCGCGCCGCCGTATTGACGGGTAGTCTGGTGCTGTTGGACCAGGTCTCGACGCGTCCCGCCTGACTTCCGCCGAGGCATGTGTCCGAAACACGTCGTTCTGGTATAGGCCCCAACGACTTGTAGGATTCACGCTCATCGTGCTGCAGCAGAAGACGCTAGTACTAAACCGCTCTTGGGTGCCGATTACGCTCACGACCGTTCGGCGAGCGGTCATCTTGCTTGCAGCGGGCGCCGCGCGCGCGGTGCATCCGGCGACGTACGAAGCGGCCGACTGGGAAGGCTGGATCGAGCGCGGTCCGCAGCAGGGCAAGAGCCTGCGCGGCGTCGACTTCGACCTGCCCGTACCCGAGGTGATCGTCCTCTGCCGCTACAACGGCTTCCCGAACCGCAAGGTCGCGTTCACGCGCCGCAACGTCTACCGACGCGACGGCTTCCGCTGCGTGTACTGCGGCGCCAAGCCGCCGCAGGCCAAGCTCACCATCGACCACGTCGTGCCGCGCGCCCGCGGTGGCGCCAACACGTGGGAGAACTGCGTGACGGCCTGCGTGTCCTGCAACTCGAGCAAGGCCGACCTGCCCCTCAAGGTCATCGGCTACGAGCTCGATCAGACGCCCAGCGCGCCCCGCTGGCCGGGCGGCCTCGACCCCGCTGCGCTCCGTTCGCGCCCCGTCTGGGATCGCTTCCTGGGGCCGACGAAGAAGAGCTGACGCGCCCGTGGTCGCCTCCGACTACGACGACGACGAGTCCTACGAGCAAGAGGACTTCCACTACCTCGAGGACGAGGACTACGAAGACTTCGTGAATCGGGAGCTCGGCGGCGGCGGCTCCGGGGGCGGCCCCCAGGTAGGCCTCATCATCGCGGCCCTCGTGGTCATACTCTTGGTCGTCGCGCTGCTGATGGCGCGCTGAGGAGAGACGCCGTGAGCGGGCGGGGTGATCGACAGGTCGACGTGGCGCTGGCCCGCATCCTCGCGCGCGGCCCGGCCGACGTGCTGGCCATCCTGGATCCCCTCCGCACGGCGATGCCGGATCTGCTCCAGGGCCAGGAGGGGGCGCTCCATGCGCTCCTGCAGGCGCGCCTGCGTCGCGGCACACTCAAGCTCGCCGGGCGCTCTGAGCGCGGGCTCGCGCTGTATGCCGCACCCGAGGCCGACGACAGCCCGCGCACCGCGAGTGCGCCGAAGCTCGACGCGCTGCCCAAGGCCGTCAGCCAGACTGCGCTCAAGGTGATCAAAGGCGTGCGCGATGAAGGCGATCGCGGCCGCATCCTCGGCGACGTCGTGGCGCACCTTTCCATCCTCCACGGCGACGGGCGCATGAAGGCGTTCGGTCCACCGCGTCGCGTGCGCCAGCTGCTGCAGCGCGCGGACCGCAAGAAGCACAGCGTGTTCTTCACAGCGGATGGCGGCGACAGCTTCCGGCGCTTTGTCATTCACGAAGGACCGTGGGTTCTCGGCGCCACGGTGCTCTTCCTGGTCGTGAAGTTCTTCGTCGCGGAGGTCTACCAGATCCCGTCGGAGAGCATGCGCCCCACGCTCGAAGTCGGCGACCGCGTCGTCGTGAGCCGGCTGGCCGGCGCACCGGATCGCTGGGACATCGTCGTGTTCCGACACGGCGGCAAGGCGGTGGTGAAACGCCTCGTGGGTCTCGGTGGCGAGGAGATCGCCCTCTGGCAGGGGGACGTCTTCATCGACGGGGCCGTCGCCGTGAAGCCCGACGCGGTGCGCGAGGTGCTGCGTTTTCCGTATCGCGAATGGGGCGCCGTCGACGGCGGCCTCAACGGATGGACGCAGCACGCCGAAGGCGATGTCCAGCTGTGGACCTTCGACGACTACGGCGGCCTCATCGGCGAGCACGACTACAACGACGAGCGCATCCTGAACGCGCTGCCGCTCTTCGACGGCTACCTGCGTGTGAAGGGCGCGGTGCCGTCCGGTGGACGCCTCCTCGTGCGCATCGGGCGCGGCCTCATGAAGAGCAGCGAGCAGCCCGATGCCGTGCGCTGGACGCTCGAGGTGAGCGAGGACACCGTCGTCGTGATGGAGGAGCGCCAGGGCAAGGAGCCCGTTGCGCTCGAGACGGCGAAGCGAAAGACGCAGGGGCCGGTCGAGCTCGAGCTCGCCTACGTCGATGGCGTCGTGCACGCACGTGTCGGCGACTGGTCCTGGAAGCGATCGCGCGAGGCACCGTACTACCCGCTCGACCTCACCGTCGGCGCCCGCGAGGCGTCGATCCGCGAGGTCGCGCTCGACAGCGACGTCCACTACGCCAACCTGCTGATCCTTGGCGTGCCCACGGCTCAAGACCTGGAGGCCGGGCGCCGCAACCCGCACCCGATCCCCGCAGGCCACCTCTTCTTCCTCGGCGACAACAGCCGGGACAGCAAGGACAGCCGCTCGCGCGACGTGGGCGTCATCCCCGCCGACAGCGTGGTCGGCCCGGTCGGCTGGCGCATCTGGCCGCCGGCGCGAATCGGGGGCGTCCGCTAGGCGGCGTTCGGCTGCTGGAAGCCCGTCGGATGAGCCCTGCGCTCATTCGAAGTTGTCCCGACCCTGATCCGGGCCCATGGTGGAGAGGCCCGATCGCGGCCGGAACCCAGGCCGGTCGTTGCGGGTTGTAGTCCCGAGGAGTGGCGAACGTAGCGATGCACGATGCCGATCAGGTTCTGATGCGTCGCCTGCAGGAGGGGGACGACGGCGCCTTCGAGGTGCTCGTCCACAAGTACCAGGGGCTGGTGCTCTCCCTCGCGCGTCGCTACCTGGGCTCGCGCTACAGCGGCGTCGAGGACGTGGCCCAGAAGGTCTTCATCCGCGTCTACCGGGCGCGCATGACCTACCAGCCCAAGGCCAAGGTGAAGACCTGGCTCTACTCGATCGCCGTCAACGCCTGCCTCAACGAGATCCGCCACCTGCGGGCGGAGAAGAACCGCCGGGTCTCGGCCTTCACGGCGGTCTTCGGCGACGGCCCGGACGGCGACGGGGGCCCCCGCGCCTTCGAGGACGAGCGGTCCGAGGTGCCCAGCGGCAGCCTGGAAGGCGAGGAGGTCGCGGCCCGCGTCCGCTACGCCGTCGACCGCCTGCCCGAGCAGCAGCGGCTGGCCCTGGTCCTGTCCAGGTTTCATCATTGTTCGTATCAGGACGTGGCCGCCGCCATGGACACGACGGTCCCGGCCGTGAAGTCCCTTTTGACCCGGGCCCGCGAGAACCTGCGCAAGCAGCTCCGCGACCTGGTGGACGTGGAGATGGAGAACGCGTCGGCGGAACGGGAGGGAAACTCCTGACCGCCCACGTGGTTTCAGTACGGCGGATGGGCCATGCGGCCCGTCCCGACAGGAGCACACCATGACTGCGCGAGACGGCATGCTCGCCGGACGCAACCCGGACGATCTCGATCGGGCGGAGCGCCGCGAGCTGATCAGCGCCTACCTCGACGGCGAGCTGCCGGCCCACGAGGCCCGGCAGATCACCCACTGGCTGGACGAGAACCCGGGGGCCTTGAAGGAGGTGGAGCACATCCGCCGCACCTGGGATCTGCTCGAGCACTACGAGGACGAGCCGGTCCCGGACGGCTTCGCCCAGCGCGTCGTCCGCGCCGTGGGCATCGAGCGCGCCGCGGGTGCCCGCGGCCGCGTCATCCCCATGGCCTGGTACCGCCGGCCCCAGGCGCTCATGTCCCTGGCCGCGGTGCTCGTGCTCGCGATCGGCCTGCCGCTCGTGCTGTCCAAGGGCCCGGGCGACGTCGTCACGCCCCCCGCCGTGACGACCACGTCCGCGGCCGACCTGCTGGAGACGGTGCCCGACGAGCTCCTGCTCCAGCTCGACACCCTGGCCAACCTCGACGACGAGGTCGTGGACAGCGTGCTCTCCGACGACCTGGCCGACTTCGCGACCCTGCTCTCCGACACGGGCGGCTAGGAGTCGACGTGCGCACCCTGCTTCCCCTCGTCTGCGTGCTCCTGATCGGCCTGGTCGCCACCACGGCCTACGCGGACGACGCCGAGCCTACGGCCAAGCCGAAGAGCGCCGTGGGGGCATTGAAGCCCGACGAGCTGGCCGCACTCGAGAAGCGCCTGCCCAAGCCGCTCTCGAGCTACACCGCCGAGGAGCAGGAGCGCATCGCGCGCGGCGTCCTGCGCCTGCGCAACCTGACGCCCGAGCAGCGCGCGAAGCTCAAGCAGCGCATGGACGAGGCGCTCGCCGCCAAGCGCGCCGGCGTGGACCTCGACAAGAAGTTCGCGGCCATGCGCCGCAACCGCAGCCACTACGACGCGTCCTTCAAGATCGGCAAGGGCGTGGGGCAACTCCTGCGCGCGAGCCTCGACGACGCGACCAAGCAGAAGCTCGCGGAGCTCCCGGGTCGCCTGCGCGGCCGGCACCTCGACATGATGTTCAGCCGGCTCTACATCGAGAACGTGATCGCCGCCACCGAGGACGGCGTGATGAAGCTCGACGCAAGCACGCTGCCCGAGCGCATGCAGAAGCCCTTCGAGGCGAAGCGCGCCAAGGTGGAGAACGCGTCGCCTGAGAAGGCGGAGCGGTACAAGCGCCACTTGGCGCACCTGGTCGTGACCGGCAAGGTGATGCAGCTGCTCGAAGGCATCGAGCGGCCGAAGCGGAAGGACTTCCAGGGGCTGGGCGATGGGCAGCGCGAAGCGCATCGCCGCGCCTACGAGGCCTACTTCCGCGCCGTCGGCGAGAAGGCCAAGGCCACGTGGCCGGACGCGTTCGACGCCACGGTCGTGAAGATCCGCGACCTGGCAGACGACCCGGCAGAGCTCGCGCAGCTGCTCGTGCGACAGGCCTCGCGCGGACGCGATGGCCGCGACGGTCGCCAGCGCCCCATGTCGGGCGTGTACTCGCTGCTGATGCTCGATCGCCAGCTACGCGGCCTCCCGAGCGAGTCCGAACTGCGCGTTCATCTGAACGCACTGATCCGCGGCCTGCTCGTCGAGCGGCACAAGCTCGACCCGGCGAAGGTCGACGCAGCCATGGCGAAGGAAGGCCGCGAGCGCAGCAAGGCGTTCCGCGAGCTGTTCAAGGGCATGGGCGACGGGCGCGGCAATCGCTGGCCCGGACGTGGGAACGGCCGGCCTGGCGGCCGCGACAGGCCGAAGTAGCCCCGCCATACCGGCGCCGCATACGCTCTCTGCATGAGCGACGTCACCCTGGCCCTGCTGCAGACGGCCCCCGCCTTCGGCGAGCTCGAGCACAACCTCGGCGAGGTCGAGCAGGCCCTCGAGGGCCTCCAGGCCGACCTGCTCGTGCTGCCCGAGCTCTTCGCGAGTGGCTACAGCTTCCGCGACCGCGCCGAGGCCCTGGCGCTCGCCGAACCCTTCGACGCCGGGCCGACCACCGACCGGCTCTGCGCCTGGAGCCGGCAGACGGGCGGGATGATCGTCGCTGGGTACCCGGAGCGGGACGGCGACCGCGTCTACAACGCCGCCGCGGTCGTGGCCGCGGGCGAGCGCCTCGCGAGCTACCGCAAAGTCCACCTCTTCGGCTTCGAAGGGGAGTGCTTCGATCCGGGCGACACGCCCTTCTCCGTGGTCGAGCACGGGGGCCTCAAGGTCGGCACGATGATCTGCTTCGACTGGATCTACCCCGAGTCGGCGCGCACGCTGGCCGTGCTCGGCGCGGACGTGATCGCCCACCCCAGCAACCTCGTCCTGCCCGGCTGGTGTCAGCGCGCGATGGAGATCCGCGCGCTCGAGAACCGGGTCTTCGCGGTCACGGCAAACCGCTTCGGCACCGAGGACCGGCCGCCGCGCAAGACGCTGACGTTCACGGGCGCGAGTCAGATCGTCGGACCGGACGGAACGGTGCTGACAAGCGCCGAACCCGAGGGCCAAACGAGGCTCAGCGTCCAGGTCGACTTGTCCAAAGCACGAAGCAAACGCATCCCCAGCGGCAACGATGTGTTTGCGGAACGTCGGCCTGAGATGTATGCCGTGCTTACGAAGCGGCCGGATCGGCCGACGTCGTAAGTGCATGCATTCGCGCGCCTTGCACGCAGGTCGTCGGCCGAGCGCGGCGGTTCGACGCTTTGGCGACGGCGCTTTAGCGAGATTATTTTCGACATCGGTTGCCACGCCACTCGGGTGGGCTAGGTTTCCCCGTGCAGCGGCACGAGGGAAAAGTACTCAAGGTCGCTGACGCGGGACGCTGAGGATGGGCCCCGCGAGCTCTTTTAAAACCCCGCGACCTGGATGAACGGGCAAACCTGGCGAAAGCCGGGGACGCAAAGCTACAGGGCCTCTTCGGATCTCCGATCCGGGTGGCAGCCAGCTGCCAAGCCAAGGTGTCATGGGGAGGACGCGCTCCTCCACCGATCACACCCCGTACCTCCAAGTCAGGGCAGGACGAACACGTGGTGCCCCGGCAACGCCCGGGGAAGGATTCGGTGGAGTCGAGACATGCGGAAGATTCGCGACGCGGACTACAAGCACCTTTGGGACGCTTACGACCAGGAGAAGTGCCCCAAGATCAAGCAGAAGCTGGTCGCAGCCTACTTCCCGCTGGTCAAGTACCTCGCCGAGCGCATGGTCACCACGCTGCCCGCCAGCGTCGAGGCCGATGACCTCATCAGCATGGGTACGTTCGGCCTGATCGAGGCGATCGATCGCTTCGACACGAGCCGCGGCATCCAGTTCAAGACGTACTGCACGGCGCGTATCCGTGGTTCGATCCTCGACAACCTGCGCAGCAACGACTGGGTCCCGCGCCTCGTCCGTCTCCGCACGAACCTCGTCGACAAGACGCTCCGCAAGCTCTACGCGACGCATGGTCGCGAGCCGACCGATCCCGAGATGGCGGCCGCTCTCGACATGACCATGAAGGAGTACCAGGCGCTCCGCAAGGAGGCCTCGCCCACGGCCGTGCTCTCGCTCAACGACGAGGCCGGTGACGACGCCGAGTCCGGCAGCCGCATGCTCGACCTCCTCGGCGACGAGCGTCCGGTGCACGACCCGAAGCGCGCGCAGCAGCTGCGCGACGTCAAGGAGCTCCTCTTCCGTCTGCTCAACGAGAAGGAGCAGATCGTGATCCAGTACTACTACTTCGAGGGCCTCTCCATGCGCGAGATCGCGGGCATGCTGAAGCTCACGGAGAGCCGCGTCTGCCAGATCCACAGCAAGGTGATCAAGCGACTGCGCGAGCTGCACACGAAGCGCAACTCGGAGCTCTTCGTCTAACGACGACCCGTCCGACTCTCACGCGCCGCTTCGATCAGGCCCCCGAGGACTGCAGGGACATGCAGTAGAGGGATGTGGTGGGCCCCGATCGGAGCGGCGCATTTCAATTTGCGCCGCTCCGCGTGTCGCGAGTGACCTGGACTACGCGTCCTTGGACTCGCCTTCGCCCTCATCCGAGCTGTCGTCGCTGCTCTCGGCATCCGCCGACGCCTCGGCATCGCTCGACTCGGACGTGGCCTCTTCCGCCGCCTTCTCGGCGACCTCGACGCCCGACTCGGAGGTCGGCCCGCCCTCGGCCAGCTGGTCGAAGGCGTCCTCTTCCTCTTCGAGGTAGATCTCGTCCTCTTCCGTGCCGTCCACGTCTGCGCGTAGATCCGCGTAGATCGAGGTCGAAGCACCCAGGAGCCAGTAGATGGCGTAACCGAAGACGCCGAGCCAGATCAGGTTCATGAACGCCCAGAAGATGAAGGCGTTGAGCTTGAACATCCACGGCGCGTTCGTGACGGCCGCGAAGTCGCGCGAGAAAGAGCCGCCGCGGAGATCACCGCCGCGACCCGGCGCGCGCAGCACGCCCGAACGCTCGGTCTTCTTCTCGAGCGACACCTGCACGTCCTGCGCGGGACCGCTGAGGTCGCTGAAGTCCTCGCTGCGACGCTCCGGCGCGTCGATCAGCACCTCCTGGGTGTCGTGCCAGCTGCCGAAGCCCACGGACTTCGCGAGCGTGTAGTTGAACCACGCCCCGACGAGCAGGATCACGCCCGCGAACAGGAAGATCAGGAAGAAGTTCCAGAAGTACTGCAGCGGACGCGCGAAGACGTAGCTGAACGCGCGGCTGATGGCGTCGAGGCTGCCGTTGCACTCCCACGCCGCGGCCGCGCCGATCAGCGGCAGGCCGAAGACGCCGCCGAGACCGATCAGGAGGATCAGCAAGGTCGAGATCACGGCAAGCGGAATGAAGATCAGCCCGAGCACGCCGCCCGCGAGCGGGATCGACGTGAGCACGCCGGCGAACGCGTTGCAGAAGTAGAAGAACGCCATCGCACCCACGATGATCACGGGTGCCACCAGCACGTGGCGGAAGTTCTTGATCGAGAAGCCGATCGCCTGGCTCAGGCTCAGGCCCTCGTCGCGCGCGATGCGCAAGCTGGTGATGCGGTGGATGGCCTGGCCGAAGAAGGCCCAGATCACGAAGAACCACACGCCGCCCAAGAGCTGGTGCCAGAAGGTGTACTCCTCCGACCCGAGGTCGATCAGGAACACGTTCTGGAAGAAGCCGCGCACCGCGGGGCCGATGTACGGCACCGCCTCGAAGAGCGACGCGAACCAGATCAGGAACGAGCCGTTGATGTCGTCGCGGCTGGTGATCGCGTTCAGCAGCAGGCCGCCGGCCCAGAACACCAGGTAGCCCAGGATGCCGAGGGCGAGGGCCCGGAAGTCGAAGGGCACGCGCGGCGCCTTGAAGAAGGTGCGCGGGAGCAGGCCCGTGTCGTAGGTGTCGGCCATGGGGGTCTCCTGGGCGCGGGCCTTCCGGCCCCCGCCGCCGATGGGGTCGACGCGGCTGTGCCGGGAGCGGGTGGCCTCGAGGCTCCGGCCCTCCCCCGGAAGCGCAAGCCGGCAATGCCGACCGTGCGCGGGCGGGATTGTAGCCCTCGGAAGTCCTGGGGCAACGCGGGCGGTCGAGCGGTCTCTATCCTCGACCCGCATCCGCCTTCCACCGATGGCGGCGTAGCGGTGCCCTGGCGAATCGTGGCGGAATGCGGCGACCGATTCGTGACGCGGCGGCGCCTGTGGTCTGGGACGGCCCCAGAAACTCGGCGCGGGCGCCGATGCCCGGAACAGGGCCCGCGCGATTGGTCCGATCTTCGACACATAGGCGTCGCCACGTCGAACGCGTCCTGGAGGGAGGAAGCCGTGATCGTGTCGAAGACCAAGCTGCCCAGGTTCCATCACCTCGGCCGTCTCGCTGTGTCGGCTTTGTTCGCCTCGGCGCTCTGCCTGGGCGTGCACGCCGCGCCGGCCCAGGCCGAGGATCCGAAGCCGAAGCCGCCTGCCCAGAAGCCGCCGGCCCCGAAGCCGCCTGCGGCCAAGGCGCCTGCCAAGCCGGCGCCCGCCAAGCCGCCGGCGCCCAAGCCGGAGGCCAAGCCGCCGGCGCCGCCGCCGCGTCCCTTCGAATTCCACAACGACCAGCTGATCGAGGACAAGGACGGCCGGGTCACCTACTTCTACCGGACCAACTTCGCCACGCCGCAGGCGCTGCAGGCGAGCCTCCGCCTGATGGGCGTGACCGGCGACGGCAAGGGCCCGATCCCCGTGCGGCTGCAGGCCTTCGCGCAGCAGAACCAGCTGCTCATCCAGGGTCTGCCGGAGGACGTCGAGATCCTGCTCGACATGATCGGCTACTTCGACGTGTCGGCGCCGCAGGTCTACATCGAGACGAAGGTGGTCGAGATCACCTGGGACTCGAACTTCGAGTTCGGCCTGGACCACATCTGGGACCGTTCGATGGAGGGGCCGACCACCCTCTTCCGCGGCTCTTCGAGCGTGCTCAACCCGCCCTCGTTCCTGCGCTCGACCTTCCCGCCCGGCTTCCCCTTCCAGGGCGTCAGCAGCACGTGGGGCTTCACGGGCAAGAACGCCGAGCGCTTCGGTCCGCTCGAGGTCACGATCCAGGCCATGCAGATCAACGGCAAGGCCGAGGTGCTCTCGAAGCCCTCGATCATCGCCACCCAGGGCATCCAGGCGCAGGTCCAGACCTCCGAGACCACGCCCATCGCGCGTTTCGACAACGCGTCCGGCAACGCGACCACGGTCACGAACCAGACGTACCGCTTCGACCGCGTGGACGCCGGCGTGACCTTGACCGTCAAGCCGACCCACATCGGTGAGGGCTTCGTCACGCTCGAGCTGAACCCGGTCGTGAAGGGCATCCAGGGCCAGTCCGCGACCCGCATCAACGAGACGTTCGTGCCCATCACGACGTCGCGGAGCGCCAAGACCACGGTCACGCTTGCGGATGGCGAGACGATGGTGATCGGTGGTCTTTACACGAGCGCGAGCACGAAGCAGATCGCCAAGACGCCGATCATCTCGGACCTGCCGCTGGTGGGGGAGCTGTTCACGCGTACCCGTGAGACGAAGCAGAAGACCGAGCTCGTCTTCATCCTCACGCCGCGCATCATGCGCAAGCAGGGTGATCTCAAGATCGTCGTACCGGAGTCCGAGATCCAGCGCCTCGAGAGCCTGGGCGACGAAGAGGGCGACGGCAAGTGCAAGACGCCGGTCGGTCCCTTCGGCATTCGCAAGCCGGGCGCCTATCTCGACGAGCTCGACGACTAGCCGCGCCCGTGCACCGACGCGTCCCGCTTCTCCTGCTCGCCCTGGCGCTCGCGCCGGGCTGCAGCAACTCGTGGCAGGACGCCACGCCTGCGCAGAGCGCGGTAGAGGCGGGCGAGATCAAGGCCATCCTCGAGCGCGCCACCGTGTGGAAGGGGGTCCTGCCGGCACCCGCCAACGACGAGGACCTCGTCGAGGGCCGCTGGCATCTCGTCCAGGAACCCGTGCAGGACACGACGCCCGCGGGTCCCGTCACGGCCTCCCTGCCCGAGATCGCCAAGCCGCTACCCGCGCCTGTGCCTCCACCCGTCATCGAGCAGCCCCCGCCGCGGCCCAAGCCGACGCTGCCCGTGCCGCGGCGGCGCGTCACGCCGCCCAAGCCCAAGCGCGGCACGCCGATCAACAAGTCGCCGCAGGAGCTCGTCCGCGCGCACTACCTCGACAACCCCACGACGGTGCGCGCCGGCAAGATCACCTTCTACTGCCCGGCCGCGTACTTGGGCGAGGTGAGGCTCAAGGCCGACGACATCGTCAACACGTCGGCCGACCGACGTGTCGCCACGGGTGGGGCGCGCCTGCTCTGCCGTGAGCTCACCCTCATCGCCGAGCGCATCACCCTGCGCATCCGCCGCGACGGGGACGCGGAGCTGCAGGTCACTGCACGCGGCAACGTCGAGCTGGTCAGTCGCGTCCGGAACAAGGCGACGCGCGAGACGGGTCTCAGGAGCCTGATCCTGCGCCAGGACCAGATGATGCCGCTGCGCTGAAGTAGTAGCGCACGTTCCCCGCCGGCACGAAGCCGAGTGCCTTTGCCATTGCGTTCGACGGCGCGTTGTCCGTCATCGCACCCCAAGCCGGTTGCTTGCCGTTGTCGGCGTAGATCCCCGCGCGATGGAAGAACGAAAGCCGCGAGAGCCCGCGCCGTCGGTACGCCTCGAGCGTGTCCACCGACACGTCCCAGTACGTCTCCGACTCATGGTGGCCGTAGCAGAATGAAACCGGCAGCCCGTCGACACAGACGACGCTCAGGCCGCAGCGCACCGCGGCCCCCGCCATCTCCTTCTGCAGGTACTCGGGCGCATGCGCCAAGGCGCCATCGGCCACGCGATCCCAGACCTCGATCGTGACGCCTTCGGGCAGCTCGAAGGAGCGTGGCGGCGTGTGCTCAGGCAGCAGGCGATGCAGCACACACAGGCCCTGCCGTCGACCCTCGAGGTAGGGGAAGGACGGTGCGTCCTCCGTGAGGATCAACCCCATCGCCGGGCGTGATTCCAGCGCCTCGCGCAGGAGGTCGTCGGTCACGTCGCCCCAGCCGCATGCCACCTCGACCGGGTCGGATCCGTACACCCAGCCCGTCGCATCGGGATCGTCCGGCAGGATCCAGCCGTCGTCGCGCAGCAGCATCCCGCGGAAGTCCACCATCTCGGGCCGATCGGGGATCGTCTCGAGCAAGCGGCGCTGGGTCTCTGAGCGGTATGCTTCCGGCATGACGCCGGACGATATCCGAACCTGCTACGCCGCCCTCTCGAAGGGCGACGTGAACCCCCTCGTCGAGCGCCTCACCGACGACTGCGTGCTCGAGTTCCCCGGCTCCGTCTTCGGCGCGACCGTCGAGGGCCCGCGCAAGATCAAGGTCTTCCTGCGCCAGAACCAGCGCCTCTTCGAGGGCGGCCTCGCCTTCACGATCCACTGGGCCGAGGTGATGGGGGACAAGGCCGTCGCCCAGTGGACGAACGCCGGCCGCACCAAGACGGGCATCGACTACACCAACCGCGGCGTGACCGTCTTCACCCTCGACGGCGATCGCATCACCCGCATCGAGGACTACCTCGACACCGAGACCCTCGCGGAGACCTGGCCCCGATGAGCGACTCCACGACCTGGCTCCGCCCCGGCCTCTTCGAGGGCAAGGTGGCCTTCGTCACCGGCGGCGGCACCGGCCTCGGCCTCGAGGTCTCGACGCTGATCGGCCGCATGGGCGGTCACGTCATCTGCGCGAGCCGCAGCGTCGAGCACCATGAGGAGCTCCTTCAGCGCGCGAAGGACGAAGGCTTCACCGCCACGAGTCACGCCCTCGACGTGCGCGACCCGGGGCAGGTCAAGCAGGTCGTGCGCGCAGCCGCCCGCGATGCCGGCGGCCTCGACATCCTGATCAACAACGCGGCCGGCAACTTCATCCGCCCCGCGATGCTGCTCGCCCCCAAGGGCTTCGCCACCGTCAT
>JASJAY010000217.1 GCA_030066775.1 Planctomycetota bacterium | reverse complement strand
CGGCGAGCAGCGCGTGTCGCGCCTGCCCACGTTCGTCCCGGTGCAGGCCGACAAGACGCCGCTCCCGAACACGGTCCACTTCGTCGCCGTACGTCGTGACGCCCTGCTGCAGGTCGCGCCCGAGACGATCACCGAGGCCGAGGAGATCGACGCCCGCGAGCTGCCGGCATCCTTGCAGAACCCGGCGAACTTCCTGGCGTTCCGCGCCTACGACGCGGGGCACACGCTGAGCGTGCGCGTGGTCAAGCACGACTACGAGCCCGTCGCGGCGCTCGTGCTGCAGCACGTGCACCTCGATACGGTTCTGCCCGCCGAAGGCCGCGCCACGACCGAGGCCTACCTCGTGGTGCGCAACAACGACCGCCAGTACCTCGAACTCGAGCTCCCGGGCGCGGCGAAGGTGCGCGCCCTGCGCGTCGGCGACAAGTCGGTCCAGCCGCGCAAGGGCCAGGGCGGCACGCTGCTCGTGCCGATCATGTCCGGTCGCGGCAAGGATGAGGCGTTCGTCGTGGCGCTCGTCTTCGACCACGACGTCGAAGCCAGCCCCGGGCTGTACGACTCCTGGACGCTCTACGCACCCAAGCCCGTGGGCGAGGTGAAGTCCGACATCCTCACGTGGCGCGTGTTCGCGCCCGCCGACCGGATCTACACGTCGTTCGGCGGCACGGTCGACCGCGTCGATCCCGAGCACTCCTGGGCGCAAGACCTCCTGGCGCAGATCGGGAGCACCTTCTTCAGCCAGGACACGGGCCGGCGGGTGAACTTCCGCGAGCTCATCCACGGCGTGAAGAGCCCGTTCCAGACGAAGCACGAGGGCACGCCGATCGACTTCCACGGTCGCCTCGGTGAGGGCACGGTCGAGCTGACCGGTATCGAGCCCGGCAGCCTGTCCTTGCTCAAGCTCCTCTGGTTCGTGGTGGCCGCCGTCGGCGTCGTGCTGGCCGTGCGCTTCGGGCGCGCGGCGGGCCTGACGCCCGCGCGCGTCGTCGTGGCGGGTGCGCTCGTGCTGATCGCGCTCATGATCCCCGCGCAGCCCGGCTTCGCCGCCGTGCTCGACGCCATGCTCTTCGGTGTGTTGCTCGCCGGCGCGGGCTACTTCGTGGGCGGGGTGCTGCGTCGCAACACCCCGGCGAAGCCCGCGGACACTTCCGACAAGCCGGCGGCCGAGCCGCCGCCGACCGAGGACGCAGACACATCCGCCGACGAGGCGGAAGGGGGTGAGGCGTGATCCGCGCGTATCCCCTCCTGCTGGGACTCGCCGTGCTGGTCGCGTTCGCGTGGCCGGCCGTGCCGACGTCCGCGGACGAGCCGGAGGAGCTCGTGCACGTGCCCATCGAGGAGATGGACGTGCTGCTCAAGAGCGGCAAGCGCGGCATCGTGCTGCGCTACGACGAGTACAAGGCGCTCGTCGACGCGGCGCGCAAGCGCCGCGAGCTGCTCGAGGCCGAGCCGCCGGTCGACGGCGCGCTCGTCAGCGCCGATGGCACGCTCGACGCGCGGCCCGCCGACGCGGCGCGGTTCGAGCTCACCTACGACGTGCGCGTGCTGGCGTCCGGCCCGCGCTCGGTCCGCTTCCCGGTCGGTGGCTTTGCCATCGAGCGGCTCACGTTCTCGGAAGGCGAGGGCCTCTTCGAGGAGCGCCGCGGGCGTCCGCGGCTCTACTTCGAGACGTCCGGCCCGCGTCGCGTGCGCGTGCAGGCCAGCGCCCAGTACAGCAAGAAGGGGGAGAGCCGCCTGCTCGACATGCTGCTGCCCCCCGCAGCCGCGATGGGCGTGACGCTCCGGCTGCCCGCCGGCTACGACGCGATCGTGGTCGGTGAGGGGCCGGCGATCCGCGTGCCCGCGAAGGCGCAGGCGCACACGATGCGCGTGCGTCCCGGACGCACGGGCCGCCTCCGGCTCGCCATGGCGCCCGCTGCCAAGGGCACCGACGGCCCGCCGATCCTCGACAGCCACGTACACGGCGTGCACACCGTGGCCGACGGCGTCATCAAGAGCCAGATCGGGGTGACGACCGACGTCCTGCGCACCGCCGTGTCGCGCCTGAGCCTGCGCGTGCCGGCCGACCTGGCCGTGCTCGACCTCGGCGGCGACGGCGTGACGGGCTTCCGGCGCAGCGCCGACCGCGAGCGCATCGACGTCGACCTGGCCAAGCCCGTGCTCGGTCGCGTCGGCCTGAAGCTCACGGCGGAGAGCGCCTACACGCCGGGGCCGGCCGTGGCCCCGCCGCGCGTTCGCCTCGCCGACGCCATCCGCCACCGCGAGCACGTCGGCCTCTACTTCGGCGACGACGTGAAGCTGCGCGGCGTCACGCCTACGGGCGGCCGGCGCATCGGTGCCGGCAAGGGCCGTGCGGGTGCGTTCGTGTACGCATTGGCCGGCGAGAGCGCGCGCGTCGCGTTCGCGCTGGAGCCCGGCACGGTGCGCACGCGCGCCGTCAGCACCTACTACCTCAACCTCGGCGAGACCGGGAAGACGCTGCTCGCGACGACGACCTACCGCGTGGTCGAGGGCACGGTGTTCACGCTCGCGCCGCAGTTCCCGCCGGGCTACGAGCTGCGCAACCTGACCATCGACGGCAAGACGACCGGCTTCGTGCGCGACCTGCGTCCCGACGGCACGCTCGAGATCCGCCTGGCGCGCGGCGCGCCCAAGGGCCGCGAGCTCGCCATGGCCGCGACGCTCGAGGACGCGAACGCCGACTGGCTGCCCGAAGACGCGGGTGTGGACGTGCCCCTGCGCGTGCCCTCCGCCGGCACGGACACCCAGGAGGGCCTCGTGGCGGTCGGCGCCGACGCCAGCTACGAGGTGCTCGAGTCCGCGCGTACGGATCTCGTACCCGTGGGTGCGGGCGAGCTGACGGCGCGCGGCATCGCCGCGGCCGGGCTCGTCTACGGCTACCGCCTCGACGGCGAGACGCCCTCGATCACGCTTGGCGTGAAGCGCCGCGAACCGCTCGTCACCGCGGACGTGGTCACGGCGGTCGACCCGAGTCCGCGCCGGCTCCAGCTGTCGGCGATGGTCATCCACCGCATCGACCGTGCGCCCATCCGCCGGCTCTTCGTCGACGTCCCCGCGTGGGCCGGCGATGAGGTGCGCTTCGCGGGTGGCGGCGTGCGTGCGTGGAACCGGCTCACCGGCGACGACGCACCCGCGGACGTGCCGGAGGGCTACGCGCGCTGGCGCGTCGATCTGGACCGGCGCGTGATCGGCCGCCACGTCCTCAGCGTGAGCTACCACGCGGACCAGGACGTCACCGACTGGCGCGTCGAGGCCGACCTGCCGCTCTCTACGCGCATCCCCGTCGAGAAGAGCGAGCGCATGCTCGTCGTGCGTCGCGCCGAAGGGCTCGAGGTGGCCGCCGCGCTCCCCGAGTCGGATGACGTGCGCGCGCTCGACATCTCGGAGCTGCCCGCCGAGGCGGCCGTGAACCCGCTCGCCGTGCTCGAGGTCGTGCGCTTGGCGAACGGGGCGAACGGCATCGGGCTCTCCGTGACGAAGCACGATGGCGCGGCCGTGCTCGACGCCATCGCCACCGAGGTGCTCCTGTCGACGGCTGTCGCGAGCGAAGGCATCCTGCGCACGCGCTGCCTCGTCACGCTGTTCAACGTCGATCGCCAGTTCCTCGGCGTACGCCTGCCCCCGAAGAGCGAGCTGCTCGGCGCCGTCGTCGGCGGCAAGCCGGTGAAGCCCCTCGCCAAGGAGGACGGCATGGTCCTCCTGCCCGTGCCGACGGCGAACGTCGAAGGCGCCCGGGTCGTGGCGGCCTTCACCTACGAGACCCAGCTCGGCGATCGCGTAGGCGGTGAGGTCGAGATCGAGGGCCCGGCGTTCGAGAACCTCGAGGTGCTCCACACGACGCACCGTGTGGCATTCGAGCCGAGCCTCGCGATCGACGCCGTCGAGGGCAGCTTCACGAGCCGCGCCCTCGAGGTGGCGCGTCCTCGCAAGCCGCTGATCACGGACGTGTTCCTCGTTCGTGGCGGCGCTGCCTCCGCGGCGCTGGACGAGAAGACCGCGCACGACGCGGGCATCTTCTACGAGGCCGAGATCGACGACCACGTCGAGACAGACAACGATCTGCCCTTCGAGGAGTCGTTTGGCGCCAAGCGGCGTAGTCGCCCGCGCGCGCCCGCCAAGAAGCCCGCCGCGCCGCAGCCGGTCCCGGACCCCTCCGGTCCGGTCACGGGGGACGCGCCGGCAGCTGCCGTCGTTCCGCCGCCGGCGCCGATGGCGCCCGGCATGCCTGCCCCCGGTGACGAGGATGCGGACGAAGAGGACGCCGCCCCCGGCGAGAGCGGACACGAGGGCGCCGGCTCGCCCTTCCAGCCGCAGACCCGTCGCGACCTGCGCGAGGCCGCACGCCGCAAGGGCCTCCTCTCGCTCGACATCCCCGTGCTGCTCGCGCCGAACGAGGTCATTGCGTATCGACTCGGCTCCGGCGGCCGCATGACCATCCACGTTGCGGATCCCGACACCGAGCCGAAGGTGTGGGGCGGCCTCCTGCTGCTCTTCGTCGTCGGCGGTCTGGTGGCGTCGCGCTTCGGGCGCGCCGCGCGGTGGGGGAGCGTGGGCGGCATCGCCCTGGTTGCCCTGCTCGTGTTCCTGCTGCTCGGGGATGCCGCTTCGACGCTGAGCGCCGCGCTCTTCGACGCCGCCACGATCCTGGTCCTGATGCACGGCCTGCACTTCGTCGGCCGCTGGCTCGTCGGTGCGCCGCGCGTCGCGGCTACGACGGCGCTCGTCCTCGCCGGTTTCGTACTCGCGCCGTTCGCGCACGCGGATGAGCCGCGCCCGACGCCGCCGAAGGTCGAGAAGGACGGGCCGATCTACGTGCCCTACGACCCCGCCGACGCGGCGGATATCGAAACGCACGACAAGGTGTTCCTGCCGCTCGATACGTACCTGGAGCTCTACAAGGCCGCGCATCCCGAGGCCGATCCGGAGCTCGTTGCGCTGGGGCGCTATGTGACGCTCCTCGACGCGACGTACGAGCTGGCCGTGGAGCGCGGCGACGCAGAGGGCCGCGTCCGCTACGCCTTCGCCAAGCGCGGCGAGGGCCTCGAGCTGGTCGGCTTGCCCATCGGCGGCATGGCCATCACGGAGGCCACGCTCGACGGCGAGCCGGTGCGCCTCCTGCTCGATCGCGGTCTCTACCGCCTTCCGCTCGAAGGTGCGGGGCGTCACACGCTCGAGCTGCGCGTGCACGTTCCCGTCGTGCGCCAGGGCGACCGCCGGCGCCTCGGCTTCCAGGTCCCGGCCCATGCCGGCGCGCGCCTCCGTCTCGCGGCACCTGGATTCGCCGGGCGCATGGAGGTCAATGGCGCCGGGCGCGTGCGCCAAGGCGACGCGAGCCTCGCTCCGGGCTGGGAAGGCGAGGCCTGGCTCGGCCGCACGCACAAGGTGCGCGTGGCGCTCGTGGACCCGGCCCCCGACGCGCTCCCGGCCGAGATCGTGACGCGCGCCGTCGGGTCGACGCTGTTCAGCCTGCGCGAGGACGGCACCGA
>JASJAY010000216.1 GCA_030066775.1 Planctomycetota bacterium | reverse complement strand
GACGCCCAGATCGAGGAGATCGTCCAGTACGTGACGGGCTCGGGCACGCTGCGCGGCGCCCCGCACATCAACGACGTGACCCTGCACACCAAGGGCTTCACCGCCGAGGCGATGGCGAAGGTCGAGGCGCAGCTGCCTTCGGCGTTCGACATCCGCTTCGTGCTGAACCGCTGGACGCTCGGCGACGAGTTCCTCGAGAAGGAGCTCGGGCTGCTGCCGCACGTCTACGAGGATCCGGCGTTCGATCTCATGCGTCACCTCGGGTTCGACGAGGACCAGGTGCGCGAGGCCAACGACGCCATCTGCGGCACCATGACGATCGAAGGTGCGCCGCACCTCGCCGACGAGCACCTGGCCGTCTTCGACTGCGCCAACAAGTGCGGTCGCTACGGCAAGCGCTGCATCCACTACATGGGCCACATCAAGATGATGGCGGCAGCGCAGCCGTTCATCTCCGGCGCCATCAGCAAGACGATCAACATGCCCCACGAGGCGTGCGTCGAGGACGTCGAGGAGGCCTACCGCGCGTCCTGGAAGCTGATGCTCAAGGCCATGGCGCTCTACCGCGACGGCAGCAAGCTCAGCCAGCCGCTCTCGGCGGTCAACGACGCGGCCGAGGCGGCCCTGGCCCAGGAGCTGGGTGAGGAGGTCGAAGAGGTCGACACCTCCACGGCCAAGCAGGTCGAGGAGATCACCGAGCGCCTCGTCGTGCGCTACCTCGCCAAGCGCCGGCGCCTGCCCCAGCGTCGCGCCGGCTACACGCAGAAGGCCATGGTGGGCGGGCACAAGGTGTACCTGCGCACGGGCGAGTACGAGGACGGCAGCATCGGCGAGATCTTCATCGACATGCACAAGGAGGGCGCCGCCTTCCGCAGCCTGATGAACTGCTTCGCGATCGCCGTCTCGCTCGGCCTGCAGTACGGCGTGCCGCTCGAGGAGTTCGTGGAGGCCTACACGTTCACGCGCTTCGAGCCCAACGGCGTCGTGGACGGCCACGACCGCATCAAGATGAGCACGTCGATGATCGACTACGTGTTCCGGGAGCTGGCCGTCACCTACCTCGGCCGCACGGACCTGGCGCAGGTCACGACCGAGGACCTCAACCCGGACACCACCGGGGGGGACGGCGAGCCCGAGTATGTCGCCGAGGAGACGATCGCCGAGGCCGTGCGGTCGGCGAACAACGGCGGCGCGCCGATGCCGCAGTTCCAGCGCACCGCGACCAAGTCCTCTTCCGGTCTCGACCGCTCGCGTGGCGGCATCGTGCCCACGGTCCGCGAGGGCAACGGCAACGGTGGTGGGAATGGCGGTGGAAACGGCGGCAGCAAGGGCGAGAAGGGCTACGCCATCGCCGAGTCCGTGCAGGTCACCCAGGTCGTGGCGGAGTCCACGCGCGTCGCCCAGCCCCTGACCCGGGCCGAGGCGGCACGCCTCCAGGGCTATACGGGCGACGCCTGCGGCGACTGCGGCTCGTTCACCATGGTCCGCAACGGCACCTGCCTCAAGTGCGAGACCTGCGGCGCGACGAGCGGCTGTTCCTGAGCAAGCGGCCTTCGTAAGGCTCCGCGTCGCGGCGCGGAGCCTTCGCCCGGCCCTAGATCGCGTGTGAAGGACGGCCGTCGGGTAGCATCCCCAGCCCCGTAGTGGGGAGGGAGCCACGACACCGATGCCGACGCCTCGCGTGCTCGTTGTCAGCGGCTCCGCGGGGCACGGCCACGTCATGGCGGCCGAGGCCGTCATGGCCGCGCTGCGCTCGAATCACGCCGAGCTCGACGCCTCGCACCTCGATGCGCTCACGCGCATGGCGGCGACCTACTCGCGCATCTACCGCTGGGGCTACGTCCGGCTCGTCGACCGGCATCCGCTGCTCTGGCGCATCCTCTACGGCATCACGGACCGCAAGCCCACGCGCCTGGGGCACTGGCTCACGGTGATGGGGGGCGGACGCTTCGTGCAGGCCGTCCGTCGCTGGAACCCCGACGTCATCCTGTGCACGCACTTCCTGGCGCCGGAGCTGCTCTCGCGCGCGATCCGCAAGGGCCGCCTGGACACGAAGCTGCACGTCCTGATCACCGACCACGACGTGCACCGCATCTGGCACTGGCCAGAGGTCTCGCACTACTACGTCGCCTCGGAGGAGGTGAAGGCGCGCCTCGCCCTGCGCTTCGGCGTCGAGGAGAGCGCCATCGATGTGACGGGCATCCCCGTCCGCCCGCAGTTCACCAAGCGCCGCAACCTCGCCGCGGCACGCGAGCGCTACGGCATCGACCCGGAGCGGCCCACCGTCGTGTTCCTCTCCGGCGGCTTCGCCGCGGGCAACATGGCGGCGGCCATCACGGGCATCTGGCTCGAACGCCGCGACACGCAGATCATCGCCATCACGGGACGAAACGCGCGCATGCGCCGTCGCCTCGCCGCACTGCCGCGCCCGACGGGTGCCGCGCTGCGCGTGCTCGGCTTCACCCGCGACGTGGCCGAGGTGCTCAGCCTCGCGGATCTCGTGGTCGGCAAGGCCGGCGGCATCAGCACCTCCGAGATCACGGCCCTGGGCAAGCCCTTCGTGATCTCCGCGGCGATCCCCGGCCAGGAAGAGCGCAACGTCATGGCGCTGGCCCAGGCCGGCGCCGGCGTCTGGGCGCCGACCCCGGAAGAGGTACGCGTGCACGTCGCCCGCCTCCTCGGCGACCCGAAGGCCTTGCGCGCCATGGCCCGCGCCGCCAAGCGCTTCGGCCGCCCGAAGGCCGCCGGAGAGATCGCGGACGCGCTCGCGGCCGCTGCGGGCCCGGCCCTGGGGCCGCCCGGCCCCCTCTTCCACGGCGCGTTGTAGGTAGCCGCGTTCGGATTCTGTCAGCCCGCGCGTGCCTCCGGCTGCGCACACCTACGCGGAATGCGTAGGGCCTGGAGCCGGGTCAGGCCCGAGGCGGCAAGAATCCGGGCTCTCCGGCCCACACGGACCTTCGGTGTCGGCGGGCATCCGGCCGATAGGTCAGCGTGCGATCTCTGGGCGAAGCGGATTGGTACGGATACCGGGTCGAGGTTCCCCTCACGGGGCGCGAGCCGGTGATCGGCCGTCTGCGAAATCGACTGCGGCGCCGCGGCGCGGGCTGGGGATGGGTCACCGTGCAGGGACCCTCCGGCGCCGGCATTACGCGCGTCCTGCGCGAGGCAGCGCTCCTGATCAAGGGCGAGGTCGGCCCGGAGCCGATCTGGATCCGTCCATGCCCCGGCGGCCCCGTTCCGCTCGAGCCGCTGCGGCGTGCGCTCGCCCCGCTTCTGGGGAACCGCGACGGCGCCGCCGGAGCGCGCACGTTGCGTGCGATGGTCTCCGCCACCGGCGCCGAGGTCGACACGCTCGCCGCCTGGCTCCTGGCCGGTTCCACGGATCCGCAGGTCGTGCGCCCGACCGTGCGCGCCGCCCGCGCGCTGCTCGCGCGGCTCGTGCCCGCCGGCGTGCTGATCGTCGACGACTACGACCTCCTCGACGAGGCCACGCGCGCGGTGCTCGCGCCGAGCGTGGACCACGAGGGGCCCGGCGTGATCGCCGGCATCAGCGGCGACGCGAGCATCGCGCCCGACTCGACCGTGTGGCCCTTGGACCCGCTCGCCGCCGCCCAGGTCGAGCTGCTCCTCAAGCGCTGGCTGCGACACACCGCGACCGCCCGCCGCCTCACGCCGGAGATGGTCTCGCGCTACGGCGGGTGGCCGGGTCGGATCATCGAGGCCGTGCGCAGCCTCGGCCGCAGCGAGCAACTCGTCCGCGAGCCGCGCGGCGTCGTGGTGCGCACGATGCCGAAGCGCTGGCCATCGGGCTCGCGCCCGGCCGACGCGTTCCTGCAGTGGGCGCGCGCGCTCGGGGCGCCCGCCGCACGCCTGCTCGAGCTCGCAGCGCTGCACGGTGAGCCGATCGACACGCCGATCCTCGCCGACGCAGCCGGCGTCAAGAACAGCTTCGTCGAAGCCGTGCGCGCCGAGGCGGCCGCCGCCCGCGACGGCTTGCTCGAGGGCTTCCTCTTCGGCACGGAGGCCGAGCGCCGCGCCATCGCCGAGGCCCTGTCGCCCGGCCGTCGCACGGAGCTCGGGGCGCGACTCGCCGACGCGTGGTCCCGTCGTCCCGCCGAGGGGGACGACTGTGCCTGCACGGCCCTCGGTCGCGTCGTTGCGTACGTGCTCGGCGGCCAGCGACCGGCTGCGATCGGCCACCTCGATCCCGCCCTCGCCCAGCTCGCCGACACCTCCGTGCGCACCGACTGCGACCTGCGTCGCCTCGAGCGGCTCGGCGATCTCCTCGGTCCGCCCGTCACGGCCGCCGAGCAGGGCCCGCTCGTGCGCCTGGCCGAGATGCTCCTGACCCACGGCCGCGCCGACGCTGCGCGCAACCTGCTCAGCGGGAGCTACGAAGCGTCGGACCTGCGCGCCACGTGGCTCGCCGCCCGCCTCGACCTCGCCAACGGACACATCAACGAGGCGCACGCGCGTCTCATCAGCGGTCTGCCGCAGGATGCCAGCGGCGCCGATCCCGTGCGCTTCGACGCGTGGGCGCTCCAAGCCCGACTCTGCCTGCAGATGGGCGATCGCGAGGGCGCGCGCACCGCGTGGCGCGAAGCCGGCAAGGCGCTCGCCGAGGGGGACCTCGTGCGTCGCGCCGCCTGGCACCAGGGCGCCGCTGCGTGCGCCGCCCACGACGGTCGTCGTCGCGCCGTGGCCGCCCACCTGCGCCGTGCCGTCGGCATGCTCGAGAGCGTCGGCAGCGTCAAGGAGGCCGCGCGCGTCTGGGCGCGCCTCGGCGAGGTCGAGACGCAGCTCGACAACTCGTCGGCCGCCGTCGAATCGCTCGCGCGCGCCGCGCACCTGCATCACGTCGTCGGCGCCACGGATGCCGAGGCCCGCGCCCGCCTCGCCCTCGGTCGTACGTACCTCGGCGTCTCCTGCTACGACCAAGCCGCCGAGGAGCTCGAGGCCGCCCTCGACGTGGCCGCCGACAGCAGCCTGGGGCCCTTGCTCGCCGAGGTGCACCTCGCCCTCGCCGCCGCGCACCGCGGCCGCGGGGACCTGCTGAACGAGCGTGCGCACGCGGCCGAGGCCGCCGGGCTGCCCGCGCCCGCGCACCTCACCCTTCGCGCCCGTTCCCATCTCGCGGCGGCCGACCTGCGCGCCGGTGCACCGGGCGCCATGCGCCTGCTCGAGCGCTGCGAACAGGAGCTTCGCGCCGCCGGCATGCTGCCGGAGGCGGACGAGGCGCGCGCGCTGCTCTTCGACGCGCGCCTGCGCGCCGGCAACATGACCTCCGCCGCCGCGCTCCTGCACGACCAGCCCGGCGCGCCTAGCCTGCGTCTCGGTCGTGCGCGTCTGGACCTCGTCAGCGGACGCGAGCCCGAGGCGAGCGTCTCGCTCGAGCGCCTCGCCAGCGACC
>JASJAY010000078.1 GCA_030066775.1 Planctomycetota bacterium | reverse complement strand
TCGTAGTAGGGGTGGTCCTCCCCGAAGCGCGCCGAGCCGAACACCGAGACGGCGGGGCCCAGGTCGTGGAGGGCACGGCAGCCCTTCACGAACTCGTTGAACATGCGGACGCCCCGATCGAAGTCGATCAGCAGGTCGCCGGACTCACTCAGAAGCTCCCGGTCTCTCATGCCCGGCATGGGCGCAAATGCGCTGCCGGGATGCGCGGGCCGCGTCTTCGGGAGTTATGCGGTGCGGATGCGCGTCTCGCCGCACTCGCTGCGAACGGGCCCGCAGGAGGCCCTCAGCGATCGATGGCGCTGAGGATCGCCTCGACCTCCGCCGGCAGGTCCGGGAGGTCGTGCAGCACGTCGGCGACGAGCGCGTCGCCCGTGAGGCCGCGGGCCTCGGCCTCGAACGAAGGCAGGAGGCGGTGGCGCAGGGTGGGTTTGAGCGCCCACGCGAGGTCGTCGGCCGTCACGTAGCCGCGGCCTTCGCGCACGGCCGACACGCGCGCCACGCGGCACATCGACTCGCCCGCGCGCGGGCTCGCGCCGAGCCGGAGGTTCCGGCGTGCCGCGTCGGTGCCGCCGGCGCCACCCGGTGACGTTGCGCGGACGACGCGCGCCACCTGGCGCATCAAGGGCTCGGCGATCGCCACCGAGCGGATCTCGCGGATCAGCGCGCGGATGTCGTCGCCCGAGAGCACCGTCTCCGGCAGCGGCGGGCGCGCCTCGCTCGTGCGCTCGAGGATGCCGACGAGCGCGGTCTCGTCCGGTGCCGGCACGAGGATCTTCATCAGGAAGCGGTCGAGCTGGGCTTCGGGCAGCGGGAACGTGCCCTCCATCTCGACGGGGTTCTGCGTGGCGAGCACGGTGAAGGGATCCGGCAGCTCGTGCTGCGTCGTGCCGGTCGAGACCGTGCGCTCCGCCATCGCCTCGATCAACGCCGACTGCGTGCGCGGCGTCGCGCGGTTGATCTCGTCGGCGAGGACGAGGTTGCCGAAGAGCGGACCTTTGCGGAACTCGAAGCGACGTCCCTCGGGCCCTTCCAGGAGCACGTCCGTGCCCGTCACGTCCGCCGGCAACAGGTCCGGCGTGAACTGGATGCGCGAGAACGCGAGGCCCGATGCCGACGCGATGGACTTTACGAGGAGCGTCTTGCCGACACCGGGCGAGCCCTCGAGCAGCGCGTGCCCGCCGGCCAGCAGGCAGGCGACGGCTTCGCGGATGACCTCGCCCTGGCCGAGCACGCTGCCGGCGACGGCTTCCTCCAGCGTGCGGATGCGCTGGGCGCCGTTCGTCTGGCTCTGGCTGTCCTCGCTCATCCGACGCACCTTACGGACACGGTCCTCGATCCACCACGTTTCACATCCTGCGTGGTGGGGGAACGGGCGAACGCCGGCCAGGACGGCCGCGGCGCCCGATGCCGTAATGCGCGCGCAACGTCAGGGCGCGGTACGTGCCATCGTGCGCGCGAAGGGCGCGCCCTCGCGGATGTGCGGGATGCCACTGAGCCATGCCACGACGCGCTCGAGGCCCATACCGAAGCCCGCGCTCTGACAGGCGCCGTAGCGGCGCAGGTCGAGGTACCACTCGTAGGCCTCCTGGGGCAGGCCCTCCTCCTCGATCTTGCGGATCAGGTACTCGAGGTCCGGCGAGCGCTCGCCGCCGCCGATGATCTCGCCGTAGCCCTCGGGCGCGATCAGATCGCAGCCGAGCGCGAGCTCGGGCCGCTCCGGATCGGCCTGCATGTAGAAGGCCTTGATCTGCATCGGGAAGCGATGGATCAGCACCGGCTGGTCGTGGCCCGACGAGACGGCGTCTTCCTGCGGCGCACCGAAGTCGTCGCCCCACTCGATCGCGTGCTCGGTGCCCTCGAGCTGCTTCACGGCATCGTCGTAGCTGACGCGCGGATAGGGGAGGCGCGTCGCCGGCTCGAGCTTGCTGACGTCGCGCTCGAGGAGCTCGAGCTCGGACTTTCGGTTCTCGAGCACGCGCGCGACCACGTGCGCGATCATGCTCTCCATCAGCGCCATCGAGTCGTCGAGATCGGCGAAGGCCATCTCGGGCTCGAGCATCCAGAACTCGGTGAGGTGCCGGCGCGTCTTCGACTTCTCGGCACGGAAGGTGGGGCCGAAGCAGTAGACCTTGCCGAGCGCCTGTGCCGCCGCCTCCATGTGCAGCTGGCCCGTCTGCGACAGGTAGACCGTGTCGCCGAAGTACTCGACGGGGAAGAGCGTGGCGGTGCCCTCGGCCGCGGCCGAGTTGAAGATCGGCGCGTCCACGCACACGAAGCCCTGCTCGTCGAGATGCTCGCGGCAGGCGCGGATGATCTCGGCGCGGATGCGCAGCGTGGCCCACGGCCGGCTGCTGCGCAGCCAGAGGTGGCGGTTGTCCATCAGGAAGCCGACGCCGTGCTCCTTCTTGCCGATCGGGAAGTCGTCCACGCAGGGTGCGAGCACGTCGACGCCGTCGACCGTGACCTCCACGCCGCCCACCTGGCGCGCGTCCTCGCGCACGGTGCCGGTGATGCTCACGGCGCTCTCGAGCGGCACCTTGCCGGCCGCGTCGAGCACCTCCTCGGGCACATTGCCCTTCTTGACCACCGCCTGCACGAAGCCGCTGCCGTCGCGCAGCTGGAGGAAGTGGAGCTTGGTCCCCGAGGATCGACGGAAGCGCACCCAGCCCAGGAGCTGGACGACCTCGCCGACGTGGTGGGGGAGTTCGCTGATCCGAACGCGCGTGCTCATGAGGTCCTCGCCGGAGCGTATTTGGCGGGGAGTATACTTCCGTCGTGTTCGAGTCGATCCGCGGTCCCCTCGTGCTAAAGGAAGCCGCCCGCTGCGTGGTGGAGGCCGGCGGTCTCGGCTACTCGATCAACGTCTCCCTCTCGACCTACGAGGACCTGCCGCGCCGCGGCGAGGAGGCCTTCGTCTACCTCCACCCCGTGGTGCGTGAGGACGGCTGGCGCCTCTTCGGATTCTCACGCAGCGACGAGCGCGAGGTCTTCCGCGACCTCCTGCGCGTCAACGGCGTCGGGCCGCTGATGGCCCTGAGCCTGCTCTCCGGTTTCCGACCCAAGGAGCTGGCCGCGGCCGTGGGGCAGGGCGACGTGGGTGCGCTGACGAAGGTCAAGGGCATCGGCAAGAAGACCGCCGAGCGCATCCTGGTGGAGCTCAAGGACCGCTGGAGCGACGTCGCGGCCGCAGCCGGCGTGATCGACGGCGCGGGCGCCGAGGCCTCGGCCGCCGGGGACGCGGCCCAGGCGCTCGTCTCCCTCGGGCTCGATCCGGCCGAGGCGAATCGGCGCGTCAAGAAGGTGCTGGAGAAGCATCCCGACCTCGAGATCTCGGATCTCGTGCGGCATGCCCTGCGGATGTAGGCGCGTGACGCCTACTTGCGGCGGAGCGTCATCCCGAGCGCCTCGAGCTTGCGGCGCACCTCGTTGAGCGAGGTCTGGCCGAAGTTCTTCGAGGCGAGCAGCTCGGCTTCCGTGCGCTGGACCAGGTCCCCGACCGTGCGGATCTCGAGGTTGTCCATGCAGCGCCGGGCGCGGATCGAGAGGTCGAGCGACTCGATCGGCACCTGGTGCGGGTCCGCGCCGCCGCCGGTCGTGGGGGGCGCGCCGAACGACGGAGCACCGCCCGCCGCGGGTGCGCCGAAGAGCGCGTTGACCGCAGCGTCCGAGGTGCGCCCGGGCGAGTAGAGCGGTGCGTCGTCTTCCTGGCTCATGCCCAGACGCAGGCCCTTCTGCGCGAGGATGTCCTTGATCTCCTGCAGGCTCGTCTCGCCGAAGTTCTTGTAGGCGAGCAGCTCGGCCTCGGTCTTCTTGACCAGGTCGCCCAGCGTCTCGATGTTCATCTTCGCGAGGCAGTTGCGCGAGCGGACGGAGAGCTCGAACTCCGTGATCGGCGTGCGCAGGGTCTGGTTGCGACGGTCCTCACGACGCTCGTGATCCTCGTCGTAGTACATGTTCTGCGAGGCCTGGACGTCCTTCAGGCCGATGCGCGCGCGCGTGTGGTTCGCATCGTTCTCGAGCACGCGGCGGTAGCACTGCTCGGCCTCGGGGTAGCGGTCGTTGTCCTCGAAGAGCAGTGCGAGGTTGATCAGCGCGTTGACGTAGGTCGGCTGCAGCGCGACCACGCGACGGTACATCTCGATCGCGCGCTCGTCCTCGCCGGACATGTCGTAGCGGAGCGCGAGGCGGAAGAGCGCGCGCGCATGCTGGCCGTCCTTGGAGATGGCCTCCTCGTACTTGCGCTGCGCCTCGTCGTACTCACCGTCCGACTCGAGCGCGATGCCCTCGGCGTAGAGCGCGTTTGCACCGTCGGGCAGCTTGGCGGCGGCCTTCTGCGCCAGCGCCGTGTCGCCGGAGAGCGCGGCGGCCGTGGCGAGGTCGGCAAGCATCGCCGGGCCCTCGATCTCGGTGCCGACGAGCATCTGGAACGCGGTCGCGGCGCCATGGGGATCGCCGGTCTCGAGCGCGAGCAGGCCGCGCAGGAGGCCGCCCTGGTTCGAGCCCTCGTCCGCGGGCACCGATGCGAGCGCCTCTTCCGGGCGGCTCAGGAGATAGAGCAGCGACGCGCGACGCAGCGCGTCCTTGCCGTTGCCGGCGCCGTCGCCGAGCGCGCGGAGGGCTTCCTCCGCCTCGCGGCGCACGTCGCGCGACGTGCGTACGGCGGCCTTGGTGGCGGCCAGGCTGTCGCGATCGAAGGCGAGCTGATCGATGAACTGCTGGAGGTCGGCGGAGGGCGCAGACGAAGCCATGAATTCTCCCAAGGAGGCGAAGAGAGAGGCCAATCCCGAAGGATACCGCTCGGCGGGAAACCCCCAAGTCCAGCGCGCAGGGCTGCCGGCCCTCCCAATTCCCGAACGCAGGGCAGACGCTCCCGGAATCGACCGACCCAATGGAGGGGGGCGGTGTTCGTAGGATGCCTCCACGACCCCCGAGAGGAGGCCAATGGACCGGTTCGAGATCCTGGGCGGTGTGCCCCTGCGCGGTGAGGTGACCGTCGGCGGCGCCAAGAATGCGGCCCTGCCGATGCTGGCCGCGACGCTCCTGGCCGAGGGGCCCTGCCGGCTGGTGGGCGTGCCCGACCTGCGCGACATCCGGACCATGCTCCGGATCCTGGAGCAGCTCGGCGTGGAGGCCACCCGGCGCGACGACGGCTCGATCGAGACCCGCGTCGTCGACACGGAGCCCGTCCAGGCGCCCTACGAGCTGGTCAAGACGATGCGCGCCTCGATCTGCGTGCTCGGCCCGCTGCTCGGCGCCCGCGGCCGCGCCGAGGTCTCCTTCCCCGGCGGCTGCGTGATCGGCCCGCGGCCGATCGACCTCCACCTGGCGGGCCTCGAGCGCCTGGGCGCCACGGTCGAGGTCGAGGCCGGCTACATCCACGTGCGCGAGGGCGACGCCGGCGAGTTCCGCGAGATCTACCTGGGCGGCCCCTTCGGCCCCACGGTGACGGGCACCTTCAACGTCCTCGCCGCGGCCGTGCGCACCCCCGGGACGACCGTGATCCAGAGCGCCGCCTGCGAGCCCGAGGTCGTCGACGTGGCCCGCTTCCTCGTGGCCATGGGGGCCGACATCGAGGGCATCGGCAGCCCGACCCTGATCGTGCGGGGCGTGGAGCGCCTCTCCGGCACCACCTACCGCGTGATTCCCGACCGCATCGAAGCCGGCACCCTGCTCTGCGCGGGCGCCATGACCTACGGCGACGTCACCGTCCGCGGCTGCGACCCGGCCACGCTCACGGCCCCGCTGGCCATCCTGGAGCGCATGGGGGTGGCCGTCGAGCGGGTGGACGCTGAGGCGCTCCGCGTGCGCGGCGGCTCGCGGCCGCAGCCCGTGGACATCGTGACGCTGCCCTATCCGGGCTTCCCGACCGATCTCCAGGCCCAGTTCATGGCCCTGCTCTCGGTCGCGGAGGGCAACTCCTTCGTCACCGAGAAGATCTACCCCGAGCGGTTCATCAACGTGGCCGAGCTCCAGCGCATGGGCGCCCGCATCCGCAAGGAGGGCCCGACGGCGATCGTGAGCGGGGTCGACGCCCTCTCGGGCTGCCACGTAATGGCCTCGGATCTGCGCGCCTCGGCGGCCCTGGTGGTGGCCGGGCTGGCCGCCCGGGGCGAGACGATCGTCGAGCGCGTCTACCACATCGACCGCGGCTACGAGCGGATCGAGGAGAAGCTCTCGGCGCTGGGCGGCCGGATCCGGCGCACCAACCCCGAGCGGGCGGCGGCCGAGGTAGCGGGGGCCTCGCTCACCTGAGCGTAGGGGGAGCCCTGCCGCCTTCCCTTCCGGCGGCTCGCTCCGGTGGTTCAATGAGCGGCTTGCGCCCGGAAACCGGTGCGCCCTCGATCTGGCCCCTCAGCGCCCGGAATCCCGCCCCTTCGTGTTCGACAACCTTGCCCAACGCTTCTCCAGCATCTTCTCGGGGCTGAGCCGCCAGCGGCGCCTCACCGAGGAGAACATCGACGCGGGTATCCGCGAGGTGCGGAAGGCGCTGCTCGAGGCGGACGTCAACCTGAAGGTCGTCCGCGAGTTCGTCGGCCGGGTGCGCGAGAAGGCCGTCGGCATCGAGACGCTCAAGGGCGTCAAGCCGGCGGACCAGTTCGTCAAGATCGTCCAGGACGAGATGATCGCGCTGCTCGGCGGCGAGGAGACCCGCATCGCGTGGAGCGATCGCGGCCCGACGGTCATCATGATGGTCGGTCTTCAGGGAACGGGTAAGACCACCACGACGGCGAAGCTCGCACGCTGGCTGATGAAGCGCGAGAGCAAGAAGCCGATGCTCGTCGCCGCCGACGTCCAGCGCCCGGCCGCCATCGAGCAGCTCAAGGTGCTCGGTCGCCAGCTCGACGTGCCGGTCTACGCCGAGGACGGCGGACGCCCGCCGAAGATCTGCCGCCGCGGCGTCAAGAAGGCCGAGGAGCTCGGCTGCGACGTGGTGCTGCTCGATACCGCCGGTCGTCTGCACATCGACGACGACCTGATGGACGAGCTGGAAGACATCCGCGACAAGGTCGGGCCGCACGAGATCTGGCTCGCCGTCGATGCGATGCAGGGTCAGGACGCGGTCACCAGCGCGCACGAGTTCAACCAGCGCCTCGAGCTCTCGGGCGTGGTGCTCACGAAGACGGACGGCGACGCGCGTGGGGGTGCGGCGCTGGCCATCCGCGAGGTCACCACCAAGCCGATCCGTTACGTCGGTACGGGCGAGAAGCTCGACAAGCTCGAGCGGTTCGTCCCCGAGCGCATGGCCTCGCGCATCCTCGGCATGGGCGACGTGGTCAGCCTCGTCGAGCAGGCGCAGGACGTCGTCGACCAGGAGAAGGCCCAGGAAGCCGCCGAGCGGCTGTTCATGGACACCTTCACCCTGGAGGACATGCGCAGCCAGTTCGAGCAGATCTCGAAGATGGGGCCCATGTCGGAGCTGATCAAGAAGCTCCCCGGCGGTCAGGGCCTCGCGCAGGACCAGCTCGGTGACCTACCCGGGCAGAAGGAGATGGGCCGGTACGTGGCGGCCATCTCGTCGATGACGATGGAGGAGCGGATGAATCCCTCCATCATCCACATGCAGCGCCGCCACCGGATCGCCCGTGGCTCGGGCAACGCGGTGGGCGTCGTCAACGAAGTGCTGAAGATGCACAAGCAGATGAAGCGTCAGATGAAGGACCTGAAGAAGCAGGGCCTCATGGGGCGCATGGCTGACCGCATGATGCAGAAGCAGAAGCGGAAGAAGCTGAAGCAGATGAAGAAGGATGGTCGCGCCATGGGCGGCTGGTTCCGCTAAGGGACCGGCGTCCGCGACGGAGGATTCGAACGTGTCTGTAGTCATCCGCCTGTCCCGCCGAGGACGCCGGAACCGGGCCGCCTACCGCGTCGGCGTGTACGACACGCGCACGCGCCGGGACGGTCCGCCGATCGAGTACCTGGGCCACTACGACCCGCTGGTCGACGACGACGAGAAGAAGTTCAAGCTCGACGAAGAGCGGGTCACCTACTGGCTCGGCCAGGGGGCGCGCGTCTCCGACACCGTGAAGAGCTTCTGCCGGAAGCGTGGCATCACGGTCCCCACGAGCACGCGGCGCCGCTCGGGCCGCGAGAAGAAGAAGTCCTGACGCCTGCGGCGCGGCCGTGAGGCGCGCGCCGTAGCCAGATGGGCCGTCGGCGGCTGGGGCATCCGCACCGCCGGCCCTGCTTCCCTTGCGCGTACGCGTAAGCGCCCCGACAGGACGACCCATGGCCGCCAAGAGCAAGCCGAGCATCTCCGAGATCCTCAAGATCCTCTCGCCGCTCCACCCCGAGCCGGCGCTGGCCGAGCGTGCGGACGACCCGCTCGTCGACCACCTGATGGTGATGGTCCTCGGGCTGTACACCACGCCCGAGAAGTCCCGCGCCGCCGTCCGCTCGCTCTTCGCGGGCGGGCTCGACTTCAACGAGATCCGGGTCAGCGGCCTCTTCGACATCGAGGCGCTGATCAAGAGCTACGTTCCCAAGGAGCACCTGCGCGAGGCGGCGTACGCCGTCCGCATGTCGCTCCAGGACGTCTGGGACGGCTCCCACGGCCTCGACCTCGAGCCGCTGCGCGGCCGCACGCCCGAGGACGCGCGTGCGTTCCTCAAGCATCTGCCCAACATCCCGGGCGGCCCTGCGGCGCTGGTGTTCCAGCTCGCCTCCGGCGACAAGGTGCTCGCGCTCGGGCCCCTCGAGTCGCACTTCCTCGACCGGCTCGGTCTGCTTCCGCGGGCCAAGACGGAGGAGCGGATCCGCAAGGCCGTCGAGCGCAAGGTCAAGCCGGCCGACCGGCAGCGGTTCACCTGGCTCCTCGGCGCGAGCGCGAAGCTCTGCGAGACGGAGGAGGACTTCGACCCGAAGCACCCGGTCGGCAAGCTGCTGCTGCGCGTGGGGGCGAAGGAGCTCAAGGTCCGCGAGCAGGAGCGCAAGCGCCGCGAGAAGGAAGAGGAGCGCCAGCGCAAGATCGACGAGCGCGAGCGCCTGAAGCGCGAGCGTGAAGAGGCCCGCCTTCGCAAGAAGGAGGAACTGGAGCGCCAGAAGAAGCTCGCGGCCGAGAAGCGCGCCGCCGCCATCGCCAAGAAGAAGGCTGCCGCGAAGAAGAAGGCCGAGGCGTTGAAGAAGAAGAAGGCCGCCGCCAAGAAGAAGGCGGCCATGATGAAGAAGAAGGCCGCCGCGAAGAAGAAGGCCGACGCGCTCAAGAAGAAGAAGGCCGCCGCCAAGAAGAAGGCGGCGATGCTCAAGAAGAAGAAGGCCGCCGCTGCCAAGAAGAAGGCAGCGGCGCTCAAGAAGAAGAAGGCGGCGGCGAAGAAGCGCGCTGCGGCCAAGAAGAAGACCGTGAAGCGCAAGACCGTAAAGCGCAAGGCGGCAAAGAAGAAGACGGTCCGCCGCAAGCCGGTGAAGAAGAAGAAGACCGTCAAGCGCAGGCCCGCAAAGAAGAAGACGGTCAAGCGCAAGGCGCCCAAGAAGAAGAAGGCCGCCAAGCGCAAGAAGACGGTGAAGCGCAAGCCGGCCAAGAAGAAGACCGCCAAGCGCAAGAAGACGGTCAAGCGCAAGTCCGCGAAGCGGAAGACGACCCGGCGACGGAAGTAGCGCCCCGTGTCAGAAACCGTCCGTACGCCCTACCCCCTCGTGCTCGCCAGCCGCAGCCCGAGGCGCGCCGAGCTGCTCGCCGAAGCCGGCTACACGTTCGAGGTCGGCCCGTTTCCCGATGTCGACGAGACGCCGTCCTTGGACCTCGGTGCGCGCGGTGCCGTGCTCGCGCTGGCCCGGAAGAAGGCCGACGCCGTACGGCACGAGGCCGTCGACAAGCTGGTGCTCACCGCGGACACCCTGGTGTCGTTCGGCGGTGAGCTCCTGGGCAAGCCGGTGGACACGACCGAGGCCGTGCGCATGCTCACGCGTCTTTCGGGTCGGGCGCACCAGGTGGCGACGGCCGTGGGACTCGCCGGGCCGGACGGTGAACGCGGCGTTCGCATCGAGACGCTCAGCGCCGTGACCACCGTCCGCTTCCGGCCGCTCGACGCTGCGGAGATCGAGGCCTACGTCGCGACGGGCGAGCCGCTCGACAAGGCCGGGGCCTACGCGATCCAGGGCGGCGCCGAGGGCTTCGTCGAGTCGATCGACGGGGCCAAGGACAACGTCATCGGGCTGCCGCTCGATGTCGTCCGCCGCCTGGTCGCGCGGTTCAGCCGAGGCTGACGCCTAGTCCTCCGAGCGGATCACGATGCCGTCGCGGGTCGTGACGGGGGCCGTGAGGCGGTTGCTCGAGCTCCCGCTGTTCCGCATGAACAGGCCCAGGATCTTCGACTCGCGCTGCTCGTCGTGGATCTCCTTGAAGGTGTGGACGACGATGCCCGGCTCGACCTCCTCGACGGAGCTCGCCTCGAAGCCGGCGTCGTACAGCACCGACACGTTCTGGCCGTAGCGCAGCTCGTTCAGCGCCTCGCGGAGCCCGTCGTTGTGGACCTCGGTCACGGTGCGCGCCTGCCGCCAGAAGGTCCCCTCCGGGTACTGGGTGCGCTGGATCAGGCCGAGGGTCAGCAGGATGAAGACGGGCGAGAGCAGGATGACGTAGCGGCGGGGCATCGGGGACTCCGGGGTGGGGGGGCACGCCGGCGACTTACCGGCTTGGGAGGGAACTGCCCCCGGTGGTCCGACGGAGACCGACGTTTCAGAAATGCCGCTCGCGGGGATCGTGGCTACCCGTTGCGGAGCAGCTCGAGCACGCCCGGCGCCTGCATGTACTCGGCCCAGTCCAGGGGCGTGCCGTCGTGGGTCTCGTCGCGCAGCGTCGGGTCCGCGCCGCGCTCCAGGAGGAGCGTCGCGGCCTCGACCTGGTCGATCCACGCGGCGCAGTGCAGCGGCGTCACCCCGAGCTGGGCGCCGAACATGGCGCGGGCGTTGACGTCGGCCCCTTCGTCCAGGAGCCAGCGGCAGATCTCCACGCGGCCCTGCTGGGCGCACCAATGCAGCGGCGTCCCGGCATACACGTCGCTGCTGACGTCCGCGCCCAGCTCGTGCAGCCTCGGAAGCACGTTCACCCGTCCGTTGCGGGCGGCGTAGCACAGCGCCTCGCCCAAGACCTCTTGGGCGTCGTCGCGCGGCGTCCACTCGGGGAAGCCCGCGTGCGGCCGGTAGTAGCCGCGCCAGTCCCCGGCCTGGGCCGTCAGCGAACCGTCCGGTTCCACGAGCCCGTGGATCATGTCCGCGCGCCCCAGACCCGCGGCGACGCGCAGGTTCATCGGCGTGATGTCGTGCGCCGCGAGCGCGTCGGCGGCCTCGGCGTGGCCCCAGAAGAGCGCCTGGAGCAGCGGCGTGCCGCCGGCGCCGTAGACCTCCACGCGGGGGTTGGCGCCGTGCGCGAGCAACAGCTCCGTGAGCTCGACGTGGTTCTCGTAGAGCGCCGTGTGCAGCGGACTCCAGCCGGAAGCGCCCCGCGCGTTCACGTCGGCCCCGGCGGCGATCAGGTCGTGCACGATCCCCATGCGCGTGCCGTCTTCGTCCGGGGCGATGCGCGGGGGGCGGCTGTAGTCTCCGACCAACAGCGACCACAGCGCGTGGTCGAAGAGCGTATGGTCCTCTTCGTCGCGCTTGGTGAGGAGCGACGGGTCGCTGGCAACCGCTGCGCGGACGCGTTCACGGTCAGCAGCCTTGACGGCGTCGAGGAGATCGTCGTGGGGCACGGCCCGAGAGCCTACCCCGCGTGGCCTATCGGCCGAGCAGGCCGCGCCGATCGTTGCCGAAGCGACCGCCCCGGCGCCCTTCGAACCCGGCGCCGTTGACGCTGCGATCGCGGCGTCGGTCACGCTCGTAGTTCTGCTCCTGGCGCTCTTCCTGCTCACGCAGGTTGGCGCGGGCGTCGACCAGCTCCGGCTTGTCGCCGGCCAGGTCCTGTGCCGCGGCGAGCTCCTTGTGCGCGTTCTTCATGGCCGGCCGCGCGGCATAGAGCTCGGCGCGCTGGATGCGGATGCCGACCATCCGGCGCACGATGCGCCGCTTCATGCGCTCCCCCTCGAGGAGCGTCTGCGCATCTCGGTTGCCCTCGAGCACGCGACCCAGGCGGTCCAGCGCCTGCGTGCCGCGGGCGAGCGCGCGATCGAGCGCCTCCAGGGCGGCCGTGGGGCTGTCGCGGCGCGCGCTGGCCTTGGCCAGCACGTCCATCACCTTCTCGCGCGCGAGAATGGGGGCGAAGAGCAGCGCCCGCGCTTCCGCGTCGAGGGAGGGGGCCTCGGGCTGCGCCTCCGCCTTCGAGGCGACGGCGGGGGTCGGCGTGGCGAAGAGGGCGAGCAGGGCGGCGAGGGCGACGAGGCGGCGCATGGATCTTGTCCTTTGCAAGACTATCTGTTGGAACAACGAACTGACGCGTACGCGGCGGGCTGGGTCTCAGTCGGCGGCCCTGCGCGTCCAGGTCCACTCCGAGGGGGAGATGGCCGATAGGATCCGTCTACGCCCCATGCGCCGCTCCAGCATCGTCCTCCTCCTGTTCCTCCTCATCGGCCTGGGGAGCATGCTGTTCGCCGCCGACGTGATGGTGCTCCGGCCGGTCAAGAAGGACCTGGCCGTGGCCAAGGAGATGAAGGCGCTGCTCGGCCCGGACGGGCGCGACTGGATCGAGCCCGAGAGCAAGGTCAAGCTCCTCACCTGCAAGGGCGAGGGGGACCGGCGCCTGGCCCAGGACGGCAGCACCGGCGTCGCCGTCGAGATCGTGCCGCGCCGCGAAGCCCTCTATGCCAAGACCCGGGCGCGCTATCTGGTGGCCTTCCTGGCCGACAGCATCCACGATCGGGTCTCGGTCGATCAGCCCATCGCCTGGGTCGAGGTGATCTTCAAGGTCGGGGACGAGTTCCCCTTCAAGACGCTCCTGCGCTGGGACGCCGACAACGAGGCCTGGTACGCCCCGGAGCCCCCGGTTCCGGCCGTCTTCAAGCCCGAGGACCTGCCCCCCGAGCCCCTGGGGATCGGCACGGGCAGCGCCTCGAACGGCTAGGGGACGGCCCGCCGGCCGATCGCCCGGCTCTGGCGGAATCGGTTGCCGGATGGCGTCCCTGGCGTACCCTGCGCCGTTCCGCCCCGCGTTCCGCGGGGTGCGCGCACGCGAGGCTCACCATGCAGGACGGCATCCACCCCGACTACCACCCCGTGGTCTTCGTCGACACGGGCGCCCAGTTCGAGTTCGTCTCGCGTTCGACCATGCGCAGCAAGGAAACGCGCGACATCGACGGCGTCGAGCACTACGTCATCCGCCTCGACATCTCGTCCGCCTCGCACCCCTTCTACACGGGCAAGCAGCGCTTCCTCGACACCGCCGGCCGCATCGACAA
>JASJAY010000215.1 GCA_030066775.1 Planctomycetota bacterium | reverse complement strand
GACGACGAGCTCGTCATGGAGCCGTACATCACGTCGGCCCGGTGCACGACCTGCGACGAGTGCACGCGCCTGAACTCCAAGATGTTCGCCTACAACGAGAAGAAGCAGGCCTACATCAAGGATGCGCGCGCAGGCACCTTCAAGCAGCTGGTGCAGGCCGCCGAGAAGTGCCCCGTCAAGATCATCCATCCCGGCACACCGCTCAACCCGAACGAGAAGGGTCTCAAGAAGTGGGTCGAGCGGGCCAAGCCCTTCAACTAGAGAAGACGGTTTGATGCGCAACGCGCTCCGTTTCCGCCACGGAGTCCATCCACCGGACTCCAAGACGCTCACGGAATCGCTGCGCACCAAGCGCATGCCGTTTCCGGATGAGGTCGTGCTGCCCCTGAGCCAGCACGCGGGCAACCCCGCGAAGCTCCTGGTGCAGGTCGGCGACCACATCGAGCGCGGCGACATGATCGCGGCCGCGGACGGCTTCATCTCGGCGCCGATCCACGCATCGGCGTCGGGGGTGGTCGAGGAGATCGGGCTCTGGCCGCATCCGAACGGCGGCTACCAGGACGCGGTGCGCATCCGGGTGGATCCCTACTCGGCGCAGGTGCCGCGTGCGCGGCTGCTCCCCGAATGGGAAGGCCTCTCGCCCAAGGAGCTGGTCGACGTCGTCCGCGACGCCGGCGTGGTGGGCCTGGGCGGTGCGGCCTTCCCGACCTACGTGAAGCTCATGCCGCGCGAGGACACCGACATCGAGGTGCTCGTCGTGAACGGCTGCGAATGCGAGCCGTACCTGACCACCGACCACCGCACGATGGCGGACTTCCCCGAGCGCGTGCACCTCGGCATCCGCATCATGATGAAGTGCCTGGGCGTGCCGCGCGCCCTGATCGGCATCGAGAAGAACAAGCCGGACGCGATCGAAGCGATCCGAAAGACCTGCCCCGACGACCTCGACGTCGAGGTGCTCCCGCTCACGGTCAAGTACCCGCAGGGCGCGGAGAAGATGCTGATCAAGGCGCTGCTCGACCGCGAGGTGCCCTCGGGCGGGCTGCCGCTCGACGTGGGCGTCGTGGTGCAGAACGTGGCGTCGATCGCGACGATCGCCGAGGCCTTCGAGACGGGCCTGCCGCTGATCGAGCGCATCGTCACGGTCACGGGCGAGGGCGTGGCGAAGCCCGCCAACCTCATCGTGCCCGTGGGCACCAAGCTGATCGACCTGATCAACGCGTGCGGCGGTCTCACGAAGAAGGCGCGTGAGGTCGTGCTCGGCGGTCCGATGATGGGGACGGCGGTGTCGAACCTCGACGCGCCCGTGCTCAAGGGCACGACCGGCGTCGTCGTGCTGACGGCGCGGCAGATCCGCGCGCAGCGCCAGTACCCGTGCATCCGCTGCGGGCACTGCCTGGACGCCTGCCCCGTCTTCCTCAACCCGCAGAAGCTGGGCAACCTGGCCATGGCCGGCCGCCACCAGGAGATGCAGGACGAGCACCACCTGCGTGACTGCATGCTCTGCGGCTGCTGCTCCTACGTCTGCCCCTCGAACATCCCGTTGAGTCAGCTCTTCGGCGCCTCCCGTGCGGCCCTCAAGCGAACGGCGGCCCCCGCATGAGCAGGCCGCCGCTGGTCGTCACCGCCTCCCCCCACCTCGCGGGGCCCGACAGCACGCCGCGCATCATGTGGAACGTGGTCGGGAGCCTCGTGCCCGTCGTGGCGATCGCGACGTACTACTTCGGTCCGAGCGCGCTCTTGGTCGTCACCGCCGCCACCCTCGGCGCGGTGATCCCCGAGCATTTCTTCGGCAAGCGCGGCTCGCTCGGCGACGGCTCGGCGGCGATCACCGGCATCCTGCTCGGGCTCACGCTGCCCGCGGGCATCCCGCTGTGGATGGCGTTCCTCGGCGGCGCGTTCAGCATCGCCTTCGGCAAGATCGTCTTCGGCGGCCTCGGTCAGAACCCGTTCAACCCGGCGCTCCTGGGCCGCGCGTTCCTGCAGGCGGCTTTCCCCGTCGCGCTCACGACCTGGCCCGCACGCGAGGGCGCGTCGTGGTGGAGCCTGGCGGGCGACAACTTCGCCCTGCCGCTGATGCGCGCCGCGCCCGACGCCGCCACCGGCGCCACGCCCCTCGGCCTGCTCAAGTTCGAGGGCACGAAGACGGACGTCGGCGAGCTGTACCTGGGCAGCATTCCGGGCAGCACGGGCGAGACGGCTGCGATCGTGATCCTCCTCTGCGGGGCGTACCTGGCCTGGCGCCGCTACCTGAACTGGCGCGTGCCCGTCGGCATCTTCGCCACCGTCGCCGTCTTCTCGGGGTTGCTCTACGTCACGGACGTCTCCGACGCCGACCCGCTCTTCATGCTCGGCTCGGGTGGCCTCGTGATCGGCGCCGTCTACATGGCCACCGACATGGTCACCTCGCCCGTGACGCACAAGGGCGCGTGGATCTTCGCGATCGGCATCGGCTTCCTCGTCGTCGTGATCCGCGTCTGGGGCGGCCTCGCGGAGGGCGTGCAGTACGCGATCCTCCTGATGAACGCGCTCGTGCCCTTCATCAACCGCGCAACGCAACCCAAGGTCTTCGGCACGCGCCGGGAAGGGACGGCGGCATGAACGCGCCCGCTCGTCCCGAGGTCGCGCCCTGGAAGCTCGCGATGACGCTGGCCGTCGCCGGTGCCCTCGCCGGCCTCCTGCTCGTCTTCGTCGACCAGGTGACGCGCCCGAAGATCGAGGCCCATCGCCGCGCGACCCTGAAGGACGCGGTCAAGGAGGTGCTCGCGATCGACCCGGACGCGGGCGACGGCTCGCGCATCGTGAGCGTGCGCGTCGACGACGCGGGCCTCGAGCTCGAGCCCGAGGCCCAGTACGAGGTCGACGCCTCGACCATCGACCGCGTCTTCCTCGGCTACGACGCGAGCGGCGCGGTGCGCGGCTTCGCAATCGTGCACCAGCAGATGGGCTTCCAGGACGTGATCCGGCTCATCTTCGGCTACGACCCGCGCACGGAGACGGTGCTCGCCATGCGCGTGCTCGAGAGCCGCGAGACCCCGGGCCTCGGCGACAAGATCGAGAAGGACGCCGCCTGGGTCGCGATGTTCGACGACGTGAAGGCGCCGATCGTCGCCGTCAAGAGCGGCGAGCGCAGCGCGCCCGACGAGGTCGACACGATCACGGGCGCCACGATCTCGGCCAAGGGCGTGATCGACATCGTCAACGCGGCCCTCGCGCGCCAGGAGCTGGCGAAGCGCCTGGCCCAGTGGCTCCAGGAGGCGGGCCAATGAACGACGCGACACCCGCCCCCGCTGCGCCCGCCGCCCCCGTGTTCTTGCGCGGTATCTGGCGCGAGAACCCGGTCTTGATCCACATGCTCGGGCTGTGCCCCGCGTTGGCCGTCACGAACACCGTGGCGAACAGCCTCGCGATGGGCATCGCCACCTTCTTCGTGCTGTGCGGCTCGAGCTTCCTCGTCTCGCTCTTGAAGCGCTTCATCCCGCACGAGATCCGCATCTCGACCTACATCCTGATCATCGCGACGTTCGTGACGGTGGCCGACATGAGCCTGGCGGCGTTCACGCCGGGGCTGCACAAGGCGCTCGGCGCCTACATCGCGCTGATCGTCGTGAACTGCATGATCCTCGGCAGGCAGGAAGCGTTCGCCTCCAAGCAGTCCGTCGGACGCTCGATGCTCGACGCCGTGGGCACCGGGTTCGGCTTCATCATCGCGCTCGTGATGATGGGCGCCGTGCGCGAGGTGCTGGGCAGCGGCACCTTCCTGGGCTTCTCGGTCTTCGGCGACAACTTCGAGCCCTGGGTCGTGATGGTGCTGCCGCCGGGCGGGTTCCTGACCCTCGGGTTCTGGCTGCTGGGCCTCAGCTGGTGGACGGAGCGCAAGAAGCAGCGCGCCGCCGCCGAGGGAGGCGCGTCCTGATGGCCGAGCTCCTCTGGATCCTGCTCTCCGCGATGGTGGTGAACAACTTCACCCTCTACTACTTCCTCGGCCTGTGCCCCTTCATGGGCGTCTCCGGCCGCGTGGGCACGGCGATCCGCATGGGCGCGGCCAACATCTTCGTGCTCGTGATCACCTCCACGTGCGCGTGGTTCCTGAACACGTTCGTGCTCGAGCACGCGCCCTACCTGCGCGTGATCTCGTTCATCGTCGTGATCGCCTCGCTGGTGCAGATCGTCGAGATGGCGGTCAAGAAGCTGAGCCCGGTCCTGTTCCGCCAGCTCGGCATCTTCCTCCCGCTGATCACGACCAACTGCGCGATCCTGGGCCTCGCGATCTTCCAGACGAATCGCGGCTACGGTTTCCTCGAGGGCCTGGCCTTCGCCATCGGCGCAGGCCTCGGCCTCACCCTGGCGCTCATCCTGATGGCCTCGATCCGCGAGGACGCCGAGACGGCCGACGTTCCCGGCATCGCCAAGGGCACGGCCATGGTGCTGATCGTCGCGGGCAGCCTCTCGCTCGCCTTCATGGGCTTCGCCGGATTGTTGAGTAGCGCATGACCGAGATCCTCGCCATCTGCGTGACCGCGTTGCTCTTCGTGACGCTCGGGCTGCTCACGCGCGAACGACCCGAGCCCGAGGATCCCTGCACGGGCTGCGGCCTCGAGTGCGGTCCCCACACCAAGGAGGTGCACGATGCACGGTCCTGATCGCTCCACCCGCCGCGAGGTGCTGGCGCTCGGCGTCGGCGCGCTCGTCGTGGCGGCGATCCCGTTGACGCGTGGGCGCCGGGCCCCCGTCACGGTCCGCCGACGCGCGCCCGTCATGGGCACCCTCGCCGACCTCGTCGTCGTGCACCCGGATCGCGCCACGGCCGAAGCCGCGGCGGACGACGCCCTCGCCGCGCTGCGCTTCGTCGACCGCACGATGACGCGCTTCAACAGCGACAGCGACATCGGTCGCACCAACCGCCTCGCCCTGCAAGACGCCGTCCCCGTCGATCCAGCGACCGCCCACGTGCTCGAGCAGGCGCTCGTCTTCGCCGAGCGCACCGGCGGCGCCTTCGACCCGTGCCTCGCCGGCGCCGTCACGCTCTGGAACGTGAACGAGCGCAGCGCGCCCCCCGCCGCGGACGACTCCAGGATGTACGCCGGCCGGCGGCTCTACCGCGCGCTCGACGTGGGCACCCATCGGGGCCGCGCGGCCGTGCGCATCCACGACCCGAACGCTCAGGTCGATCTCGGCGGCATCGCCAAGGGCTACGGGGTCGACGCCGCGGCCGAGGCGCTGCGCCGCCACGGCATCCGCCACGCGCTGGTCAACGTGGGCGGCGACCTCGT
>JASJAY010000214.1 GCA_030066775.1 Planctomycetota bacterium | reverse complement strand
TGCGACCGCGAGCTCCTCGTCGATGCGGCGGCGGGCCCGCACGCCCTCGCGCAAGAGCGCGGTATCCAGCGCGACCGCAGCCTGGTTCGCCATCACGTGCAGGAACTGCATCGCGGAGCGCTTCCAGCGACGCGGCGTTCGCTTGTGGATCACGAGCACGCCGATGGCGTCATCGCCGGCGACGAGCGGGACGACCGCCTGGGCGCGGAACCCCTCCCGCGCCACCCACGGCGCAGCCCACGACTCGATCTCGCTCCCCTCGAGGTCCGGGACGGCGAGCGGCTGCCGGCGCTGCATCGCCTCCCACGGGCTGCAGCGGTCGTCGCATGCGAGCATCTGGCGGTGTCGGCAGGGCTCCGTGCGCCAGCCGGTGCAGGCCTCGAAGCGCAGGTGCGCCCCCGCGTTGTCGGGCAAGAGCAGCGCGCACGCATCCGCGTCCGTGAGACGACACACGGCGCGTACGAGGTGCTGCATCAGATCCGTCGCATCGCGGCGCTCGAGCAGCTCTCGAGAGAGCTCGAGCAACGCCTTGTGCTCTTGATCGATGCGTCGCTGCATGCGTTCGTAGAGCTGCGTCCGGCCGATCGCTGCGGCGATCAGCTGCGCCGCACGCATCATGACCTCCAGCTCGGCGACGTCGAAACAGGACCAGTCCGACTTGACGAGGTTGAGCACGCCGAGATCACGGCCCTGCCAGCGCAGCGGCGCGGACGCGTGCGCGATGGCGTCCCCGTGCTCGCGTCGAAGTCCATCGAGGCGCGCGCACTCGAGCTCGTTCGTCGCCTCCTCCATGCGACCGCTGCGCAGCATCGCTTCGCAGCAGCACGTGAATCCCCAGACCTCCTCGCGGTCGGTGCACAGCCCCTGGGGCAGTCCGCAGTGGGCGGCCAGGGTGAAGCCTCGACCGGCATGGGGATCGTCGTTACGCGGATCGACCAAGACGATCCAACCGGCCTCGCAGTCGAGGCCGACGACGAGCTCGAGCAGGGTGGCGTCGAGGGTCTCGGTGAGGCCTGCGTGGGCGCTCAGCGTGGACGAGATGCGACCGAGGACTGCAAGTGCTTCCGAGCTGACCGACACCGCCGGCATCCCAGACATCCATCGTTCACGTTACGCATTATACCACAACGACTTGCGTCGCCCTGGCGGGGAACCTGGCGCATTCGGGTGCGCGAGGGTTCGCACGGGGCGATTCGGCCGCGCCCCCCTCCGCATCATCGCGGCTGGGTCCGCACGTGCAGTGCGTCGAGGTGCCCGGCCCGGACGACGGCCGTCGCATCGGGTAGACGCCGGAGCCCGAGCCACACCTCGAAGACGTGCTCGCCCTCGGGCCAGGGACCGATCACGGCGCCCGGCTCGGCGTCGAGCTCGCGCTCCGCGGACGCGTCCTTGAGCTCCCCGCAGTCGACGGAGCAGAGCAGCATCGGACCGCCGTCCTTGCGACGCAGGCGCAGGCCTCCGAGCTCCGGTGCGATCACGACATCGGGCACGACCACGAGGTGACCCGCGGGATAGAGACGCAACGGCTTGGGGCGAGGCCCGGTCGTTCGCACGGGCCAGCTTGCGTGCGTCATGCCGCGAAACACCATCACGGACGTGGCGCGTGCGTACGCGTCCGCCAGACGCAGCGCGCCGTTCTCGACGTCGACGTCCTTGTTCCAGGCGTCGCGCTCGTCACTGCGGTTGGTGAGCATCGCGGCCACCGTCACCTCGCCGTGCTCGAGTCCGTGCACGCGGAGCGTTCGCTGCGTGCGCGGCGTCGGCGGTGGTGCAACGGATGGATCCCACGCGATCTCGGGCCGCACCGTGCGAGACGCCCCCGGCGCGAGCTCCATTCCATCGATGCGTCCGGGGCGCACACCGCGTCCAGACCACGCAATCGACACGGGGCCCGGCGCCAGCTGCATGTAGTCATCATCCACCTCGAGCTTCCCCCCCTCGAAGGTGATCTCGAGCTCCGTCGTGTCGACGCGCCCGTACGCGTCCGTGATGCGCAGGTCGAAGCTGGGCCGCCACGCGCGCCAGTGTGCCGGTGCGGTCTTCGGCACGCGGGGCTCGGTCGAGAGCATCGCGGCCTCCGTCACGCGCAACACGACGGGCGTGCGTAGGCCGTGCGTCACGACGGTGGGCACGACGACCTGCGTTCCGCGCTCGAGTCGGGCGTCGACGTGATAGCGACGCCCGCGGGGGACGGCCCACGTCGTGAGCGTGCGGCCGGCAACGATCGTGTCCCGGAGCTCCACCTCGCCCCACGCCGACGCGCCCGGCCATCCGTAGGCCGTTTCGTTCTGCGCGTCGGAGATCGTCAGATTCGCGGTCGTGTGGGCGGGCATGTCCGGCGCGAAGCGGAACCGGAGCGGCCGCATCGCGCGCCAGGCGAGCGTCACGCGCGTGCGCTCCCCAACAGGCGTCCTGACGTTCGTTTTCCGTGCCATGCCACACGGCGTGTCGAGCACGATGTCCCACGGGCCCGCGTCGGGCAGGCCGAGCACGGCGTACCCGGCATCACGGGTATCCACGTCCACCATCGGCAAACGGCAACTGTCGTTCACCCCGCGCATCCCGGCAGGCAGCGCGTAGAGGTCGCCGTAGACGTACCGCCAGCCCGTCGGCACCGTGAAGTGGACCTCGGCCTGCGCCCGGGCACCTCCACGCCCAGTGAACGCACCCGGTGCGGGAGGCTCCGGCGCGCGGACCGCCGCGTCACCGCGCGGAGACCGAACGGGCGGTGGCGTTACCCCGCTGAAACCGCCTTCGAGGACCGGCCCCGGTGCGGCGTACGGCACCCCGATGATGTGCCGAGCGGGCGCAGCAGCCGGTTCGACGTCGAAGGGCTGAATCTCTAGGGGTTGCCGGCCGACGGGCAACGACAGCGCGAGTAGAGCCAGGCCAGCGGCGAGCGCCAACAGCCAGGCCAACGTCCTTCCCATACGCGGGAAGGCGCAAGGCGCGTGCCTAGCGGAGCCCGCAGGCGTGCTGCACGCCGTCGAGGACCTCGCGCCCCACCTCGCGTGCACGGGCGGCGCCTTTGGCGAGCACCTCGTTCACGTAGTCGAGGTTGTGCTCGAGCTCGGCGCGCTTCGCGCGCGCCGCATCGAAGCGGTCGTGGAAGCGCTCGAGCAGGAGCTTCTTGAAGTCGCCGTAGCCCGTGCCGCCGGAGCGGTAGCGGCCCGCGACGGCCTCGAGCTCGTCCGCCTCACAGAAGAGCTTGAGCAGCGCATAGACGTTGTCGCTATCGGGGTCCTTCGGATCCTCGACCGGCGTCGAGTCCGTCACCACGCGCATGATCTGCTTCTTGACCTGCTTGTCGGTCGCGAAGAGCTCGATGGTGTTGCCGTAGGACTTCGACATCTTGCGCCCGTCGGTGCCGGGCACGACCGCCGTCTCCTCCATGATCAACGCGTTGGGGAGGCGCAGCGCGCCGCCCTCCCCCGTATCGGGATCGAAGTCGGGACAGTAGGTCTGGTTGAACTTCACGGCGAGATCGCGGGTGATCTCGACGTGCTGCTTCTGGTCCTTGCCGACCGGCACGGTGTCGCTGTGATACAGAAGGATGTCCGCGGCCATCAGCACCGGGTACGCGAAGAGGCCGAAGTCGACCTCCTTGCCCTTGGCCTGGGCGTCCTTGTACGCGTGGGCCCGATTGAGCAGCCCCATGGGCGCGACGTGGCCCATGATCCACATGAGCTCCGAGACCTCGGGGACGTCGCTCTGCACGAAGAGCGTGCAGTGCTCCGGGTCGAGCCCGAGGGCCAGGTAGTCGAGCGCGGCGTTCTGGGTGTACGAGCGCATCGTCTCGCGATCCCGCACGCCGTCGAGCGCGTGCAGGTCGGCGATGAAGTAGAACCCGTCCCCCTGCGACTGCAGGTCGATCCACTGCCGCAACGCACCGAAGTAGTTGCCGACGTGGGGTCGCCCTGTGGGTTTGAGGCCGCTGAGGATTCGCATGGAAGGACGTATACGCGAGCGGCTCGATCCGGACGCTATTCGAACGCGAGATTGCGGACGATGATCGGCACCTGGTTGCTGAAGATGCCGAGGGTGTCCTTGATCTCCGTGCGCGCGCCGAAGTGCAGGCCGCCGGTCGAGGCGAACTCGAACGACATGAACGCCACGGGCGGGTCCAGCACGTCGAAGGGATCCTCGCGGTAGATGATCCCGTCCTGCGACCAGCGCACGCGGTTGAGCGCGGGCACCACGACCGGGTCGAGGAGGTACTCCGTGCCGCCCGGCGTGTAGCCGCGCACGAAGATCGTGAGCTCGAAGGGCGTGGGGTTCATCAGGTCCACGTACGTGCGGATGCCCGAGGAGACCGTCGTCTGGATCGGCATGTTGCAGACGTTCACGTTGGCCGTGAGCGGACGCGGCGGCACGAGGCGGCAGTACGTGTTGAAGAGCCGGTCGTAGTGGCGGGCGCTGACGTCGACCGTGTCGGGCACCGTGATCAGCAGCGTGAACGAGGTCACGCTGCCGGCCAGGCTCACGTCGCCGAAGAGGTCGTCGAAGGGCGAGACCTCGCCCCCGCCCAGGTCGAGTCCAAAGGAGTCGATCGTGCGCGTCGCCAGGAACTTGGTCGCCTTCGGATCGATCGTCACGAACCGCGGCGTGCCGAGGATGGTGCTGCCGTTCGAGCGGTAGATGGCGTTGATCGTCATCGTCTCGAGCTCGGTACCCGGGTTCGAGAGCAGCACGGCGAAGTCGTTCACGTTGCCGACGCCCGGGCCGTCACGGCCGAACTCGAGGTCGAAGGCGAACGGGACGGTGTCGAGGCGCGTGTCGGCCGCGTTGCGGTACCGGTACTCGCTGTGCACCGGCACGCCGCTCTCCTGCGACGTGATCGCCGTCTTGATCGTCTCGTCGGCGGCGAACGGCCCCATGGGCGTTGCGCACACGAGCCCGACCGTGCCGGGCGTGAGCGGCACGCGCGTCGTCGCGTTGCCGGCCACTACGACCATCGACGCCGTTCCCACACCGAACTCGTCGTACATGACGATGTCGTAGGTGACGCCGAAGGGCGCGCCGGCCTTGTCGCTGTGGTTGATCAGCTCGTACGCCGTCGCCGTGGGCGAGAGCGTCGTGCACACGGTGCCCGAGCGATAGGCGAGGCCCTTCTCGGCGGAACGCTTGCCGCCGGCGACGAAGCGATCGACGTAGGGCACGATGAAGCCGGTCGCGATGCCGGTCGTGTCCACGGCGACCCAGCCGCCGATGGAGGCGCCGCCCGTGATCGTGCCGAGCGGAATGCGCGTCTCCCCGCGCGCGGGGATCAGGACG
>JASJAY010000009.1 GCA_030066775.1 Planctomycetota bacterium | reverse complement strand
GGCGTGTTCGCCGCGTTCCACGCGTGGCTCGAGGTGCCGATCCTGCTGCTCGCGCTCGGCGGCGCGCGGGTGCTTCGAGCGGAGCCGGTGTGATCACCGCCCTCATCACCCTGGTCCTGACCATCCTCGTGGAGACGGTCGTTGCGTGTCTCGTGCTCCCCCGCGACCGTCGCCGGCTGCGCATCGACGTCCCGCTGATCAACCTGACCACGCACCCCTTGGCCACGATCGCGGTCGCCACCGTGGCGGCGCCGTTCCTGTTCGTCGAGCTGGTCGTGATCGCGGCCGAGGTCGTCGGCTACCGCGTCGTCACGGGCTTCAGCCTGCGCAAGGCGGTGTGGCTGTCGTTCGGGCTCAACGGCATCACGATCGTGCTCAGCTTCGTCTATCGCGCGGTCGTCGGGGGCGGTTGATTCGCCTGGGGCGACATGTTCTGATCCGCCCCCCGTGCCGGACGAACGCCCCTCCGCCCCGATTCCCGCCGCGCTCTCGCTGGTGCTGCTGCTGGGCGTGCTGGCCGGGATCGTCGCGGTCGCGCTCGCGCATCCATCGGACGCAGGCGACGTCGAGGGCACGGGCGAACGCGGCAACGTCCAGGCGACGCTCGCGAAGGATCCGCTGACCGGCCGCCGTCTCGGCGCGGACGGCATCCCCCTGGAGCCCACGTCCGGCCCGGGCAGCCCCGACGCGCCGATCCGCCTGCGCTTCGTGCCGTCGGGCGACGCCGGCCAGGCGATGGTCGCGATCGACGGCATGCTCGACTTCCTGCGCAAGCGCACGGGGTACGTGGTCGAGGGCGCGATCCTGCGCCACTACGGGCTCGTCGTGCAGGAGATCGTCTACGGCCAGTGCGACGTGGCGTTCCTGACGGCCGCCAGCTACGCGCGCGCGTGGTACCAGACCGAGAACAACACGCGCGAGAACGACGAGGTCGACGCGATCCTCTCGGCCGTGCGCCAGGGCCATCCCGACTATCCGGGCGGCGACCTCGCGTACCGCGGCGCGCTGCTCGTCCTGAAGGACTCGCCGCTCCAGACGATCGCCGACCTGAAGGACGGCTTCACGGCGGCGATGGGCAACCCGACATCCGGCGCCAGCTCGATCCTGCCGAACGCGCTGTTCAACGAGATGGGGATCGTGCCCAAGGTGCTGCGCGTCGAGGGCTACCCGATCATCGTGAGCTCCGTGATCCAGGGCACGGCGGACGTCGGCTGCATATGGTGGTCGCCGCCCAATCCCGACAACCCCGAGAACGACGCGCGGATCATGGCGAAGGGCCAGATCCCGGACGTGTTCGAGCGCACGCGCATCCTCGGCTACACGTCGTGGATCCCGAACGAGCCCGTCGTCGTGCGGCGCGCGCTGCCGGCCGAGGTGAAGCGCGTGCTCGCCCGCGCGATCAGCCTCTTCGTCGCCACGAAGGCGCGCACGGAGGAAGGCCGGCGCGAGCTCGAGTCCGTCGGCAGCGTCGTCGGCTACATCCCCGCGACGAATGACGACTACGCCATCCTCTTCGAGACGATCGAGCGCGCCTTCGCGCGCGATCCCGAGGGCCTGATCGACTTCCAGGGGAAGCGCTGATGGCCGTCGACGTCCCCATGCTCAAGATCCGCGGCCTACGGAAGGTCTATCCCAACGGCTACGAGGCGCTCAAAGGCATCGACCTCGATGTGCCCAAAGGGAGCTTCATCGTCTGCATCGGCTTGTCGGGTGCGGGCAAGTCGACCTTCATCCGCTGCCTCAACCGGCTGATCGAGCCGACGTCCGGCAGCGTCGAGCTCGAAGGCGAGGAGATCACGGACGTCGAGGGCGCCGAGCTGCGGTACGTGCGCAGCCGGATGGCGATGATCTTCCAGAAGTTCAACCTCGTGAACCGCGCCAGCGTGCTCACCAACGTGATGACCGGCGCGCTCCGGCGCTACGGAACGCTGCCCGGCCTGCTCGGCCTCTGGCGCAAGCAGGACAAGGAGGAAGCGCTGCACTTCCTCGACCTCGTGGGGCTCGCCGACCTCGCGCCGCGCCGGGTGGACGCGTTGTCCGGCGGCCAGCAGCAGCGCGTCGCCATCGCGCGCGCGTTGATGCAGCACCCGCGCGTGATCCTCGCCGACGAGCCCGTCGCGTCCCTCGACCCGGCCACGTCCCACTCGGTGATGGACTACCTGAAGAAGCTGCAGGAAGAGCAGGACATCACCCTCATCGCCAACCTGCACTTCCTCTCGCTCGCGCGTGAGTACGGCAACCAGGTCGTGGCGCTCAAGGGCGGCGCCAAGGTCTTCGAGGGCACGCCGCACGAGATCACCGACCAGAAGTTCCAGGAGATCTACGGCGAAGACGCGGCGGAGGTCGAGATCCGATGACCGCCCCCGCCGCCCTCCCGATGGACGAACGCTGGCGTCTCGCGCGCGCGCGCTTCGGCTCCGTGATGTTGGACGCGGTGCTCATTGCCTACGCCGCGTGGTGCATGCAGCTGCTCGTGACCCGCGCCGGCGCCGACACGGCGTACCTCGCACGCTGGCCGTGGCTGCTCGCCGCCGCGCCGGTGCTCGCGCTGCTGTGGCGCGCGTTGACGCCGTCCCTGGGCCAGCGCGGGTACCGCGACCGCCTCGTACAGCATGGCGACGAGTCCGTCCCCGCTGCGGCGGATCAGCGGCTGCTCGCCGCCGTCGTCGGCGCCCTGCAGGTGGTGCTCGTGCTCCTCCCGGCGGTGTTGATCGGCACCACCTGGCGTGGCGTCCTGCCTTCGCTGCTGGTCGCGGTGGGATTCGTGGCCGCGCGCTTCCTCGACGCCCAGGGGCGCTCGCTCGGCGAGCGGATCGCCGGCGTGCGCCCGACGCTGCGGCCGGTGCCCCAGACGAAGGTGCCCGGGCCGTGGCACCGCCGGCCCAACAGCTGGATCGTGATCCTGCTGCTGCTGCTCACGTTCAGCGTCGCCTACCTCCTCACGCAGGTGAAGCTGGGCGAGCTGATCAGCGGCTGGGAACGCGCGCGGCCGATGCTCGGGCAGCTCACCTCGCCGGACTGGTCGATCACCGAGAGCGTCATCGACAAGGTCGTCGAGACGGTCTTCATCGCCCTGCTGGCCTCGTCTCTCGCGCTGCCCGTGGCCTTCGCGTTCAGCTTCCTCGGCGCGCGCAACGTCATGCAGGGCAGCCTGCTCGGCGGCCTCGTCTACTTCGTGGCGCGCTTCCTGATGAACCTCACGCGCTCCGTCGAGCCGATCATCTGGGCGATCATCTTCGTGCTCTGGGTCACGTCGGGTCCGTTCTCCGGCATGCTTGCGCTCTTCGTGCACAGCGTGGCCGCGCTCGCGAAGCTCTACAGCGAGGCCATCGAGTCGATCGACCCCGGTCCCGTCGAGGCGCTCAAGGCCACCGGCGCGTCGCCGCTCCACGTCATTCGCTACGGCATGGTGCCGCAGGTGATCCCGCCCTTCCTTTCGTTCACCGTGTACCGCTGGGACATCAACGTGCGCATGGCGACGATCCTCGGCTTCGTCGGCGGCGGCGGCATCGGCGACATGCTGCTGCCGTTCACCCAGCTGGGCGCCTGGCCCAAGGTGGGCACCATCATCGTCTTCATCACGATCGTCGTGTGGCTGATGGACATCATCTCGTCCAAGGCCCGCGAGCGACTGGTCTGACTCGTCTGACCCTGGAGCCCTTTCCGTGGACAAGCCCGCCTCCGTCGACCACCCCATCCTGCCGCTGATCCAGAACCGCTGGAGCCCGGTCGCCTTCGATCCCGAGCCGCTGTCGCGCGAGACGGTGCTCTCGCTCTTCGAGGCCGCGCGCTGGGCCGCCTCGTGCTTCAACGAGCAGCCCTGGCGATACGTCGTGGGCGCGAAGGGCCACGACGACGGGGTGTGGCAGGGCGTCCTCGACACGCTCGTGCCCGCCAACCAGGCCTGGGCACAGCATGCGCCGCTGCTCTGCCTCGGCGTCGCGAGGCAGACGTTCACCCGCAACGACAAGCCCAACCGCCACGCGGGCTACGACGTCGGCCAGGCCACCACGACGCTCGTGCTGCAGGCCGCGAGCATGGGCCTCGTCGCGCACCAGATGGCGGGCTTCGACCCCGCGGCCGCGCGCGAGCGCTTCGCGATTCCCGAGGGCTTCGAGCCGATGGCCGTGACGGCCGTGGGCCGCCCCGGCAGCGGCGAGGCGCTGGATGAGAAGACGCGTTCCCGGGACGAGGGTCCTCGTGGGCGGCGCCCCCTCGGCGAGCTGCTCGTGGGCGAGGCGTGGGGCACGCCGCCGGGCCTCCTCGCGTAAGGCCCGGGCGTACGCAACCTCACGTGCGAACCCGCACGCTTTACACCTTTCCAAGCGGCCGCCCCGAGGGGATCGAACGGAACTGGCGATTCCCAGGGGGGTTGGACACGGGGGAATTCGGGCGCCGACCGGCACGACGCTCGCACGTAGACGTAGTGGGCCCGATGCACGCAGTCTCCGCGCGAAGGTAACTACCTGCCCCAAGCGTGGGATGCACCGCTGACGGTCCGCCGGGCGGCGGCAGAGGGGGACATCTGTCGTCGCCCACCTCAATTCAGGGCGACGGGGGGCCGCGCTCGGCCCTCGGCCTCCGTACCTTGTGGGCCGATGGCGGACGACCGGCCGGACGCTGAGCACGACGAGACGCACGAGACCCCGCTGCGCGCGCCGGGCGAGAGCGTGCTCGAGGTGATGCAGAAGAGCGCGGGCGTGAAGCCGCGGGTCCTGCTGCGCGACGCGCCGGGCGAGGAGTCGCCCGTGCTGCGGATGCACAGCCGCTCGAGCGACGAGGCGGCCAAGGACGACAGCCGCTACCAGGTGGTCGGGGAGATCGGCCGCGGCGGCGTCGGCATCATCTTCAAGAGCCGCGACCGGGACCTGGGCCGCGACGTGGCCATGAAGGTGCTCAGGCCCGAGATGGCGGCCAAGCCGCACGTGGTCGAGCGCTTCGTGGAGGAAGCACAGGTCGCCGGGCAGCTGCAGCATCCCGGCGTCGTCCCCGTCTACGGCATGGGGCTGCAGGACGACGGCCGGCCCTTCTTCACCATGAAGCTCGTCAAGGGCAAGACGCTCGCGGCGCTGCTCGCCGCACGCCGTTCGCCGGACGACGACCGACGCCGCTTCTTCGGCATCTTCGAGCAGATCTGCCAGACGATGGCCTACGCCCACGCACGCGGCGTCGTGCACCGCGACCTGAAGCCCGCCAACGTGATGGTCGGCGCCTTCGGCGAGGTGCAGCTCATGGACTGGGGCTTCGCCAAGGTCTTGGGCCGCAAGGCCGAGGACTCGTCGGAGATCTCCGAGGACAGCCTCTTCGAGGTGATCGACACCGTGCGCTCGGGCTCCGAGGGCTCGCAGTCGATTGCCGGCGCGGTCATGGGCACGCCGGCGTACATGCCGCCCGAGCAGGCCATGGGCCGCATCGACGCACTCGACGAGCGCGCGGACGTCTTCGCCCTCGGCTCGATCCTGTGCGAGATCCTCACGGGCACGCCCGCGTACACGGGCGAGAGCACGGAGCAGCTCGTGCAAGCGGCGCGCGGACAGCTCGAGGACGCGCTGACGCGCATCGAGGAAGCGCCCGTCGCCGCAGAGCTCAAGAGCATCGTCACGGCGTGCCTCGCCCCGGCGCCTGCCGCGCGTCCGCGGGACGCCGGCTTCGTCGCGCGGGAGTTCACGGATCACCTCGCCTCCGTGCAGGCCCGCGCGCAGGAAGCCGAGCTGGGCGCCGCGCGCGCAAAGGCCGAGGCCGAGGCGCAGCGCCAGGCCCTGCTCGAGGAACGCGCGAAGGCCGAACGCGAGCAGGCGCGGGAAGCCCAGCGCAGCCGCGAAGCCGCGTGGGCGGCACGGAGTCGCAAACGCGCACTCGTCCTCGCCGCGTTGATCATCGTCGGCCTGCTCGTCGGCAGCGGCGCGTGGTTCGGCATCGAGAAGGGGCGCGTCGAACGCGCGCGCGACGCGACGCAGCGGATCCATGCCGCGCTGCTGGACGCCAGCCAGCTGCGCGCACGCGGGAGCTGGGACGGCGCACTGGAAGCCGTGGCGATGGCGCGCCAGCTCGCGGCGCAGCACGTGGACGACCGCGACCTCACGGATCGCATCGAGCGCCTCGGCGCCCAGATCGTCTCGGCGCGCGACGAGAGCGCCGCCGCAGCGGAGCGCAAGGAGCGCAACGACGCGATGGTCGAACGCCTGCGCGAGATCGGCGGCTGGGTCGCGCGCCAGAGCGAGTTCGCCCCACGCGGCGACGATCCCATCGGCGTCGAGCGCCAGTACGCCGAGGCCTTCCGCGAGTTCGGCCTCGACGTCGCCGATGCGGGGGACAAGCTGAACGTCGCGCGCATTCGCGAATCCGGCATCCGCGACGAGCTGACGTCGGCGCTCGACGACTGGGTGTGGGTCCGCCGCGTCGGTTGCGAGATGGAGCCGGCGAAGTGGCAGCCGCTGCTCGACGTGGCCAACCTCGCAGACAACGACCCGTTCCGGGCGCGGCTGCGCGCGGCGATCCACGCGACGTCGGGCCGCGAGCTGCGGCGGCTGGCGGACGAGGCCGACCTCTCGGCCCTCGCCGCGCGCACGATCGCCATGCTCGGGCGCGCCCTGATCGAGGCGAACGACTTCGGCGCGGCCATGCGCCTCTTGCGCGAGGGCCGGCGCCTCCATCCCGCGCACGTCGGCATCTCCCACTTCCTGGCCTATGTCCTCACGGCGCGCAACCCGCGCGTGCTCGCCGGGCGCAAGCCGACGAAGGCCGAGCTCACCGAGGCGCTGCGCTGCCGCAGCTCGATCGCCGCCCTGCGCCCGGACGCCGACGAGTCGTGGATGCAGCTCGGCAACGTGCTGCTCTTCCTCGAGCGGTACGAGGAAGGCCGCGACGCGTTCTGGCGCGCCGTCTCGTTGGATCCGGGGAACCCGGTAAACCACGTGGGTGTCGGCATGAGCCACACACTCGGCGACACCGAAGCACCACTGCTCGCGCGGGCGTACGAGCGCGAGGTGCGGCGTCTCGACGTCCCGCCGCGTCTCGACGCGTTCGAGCTCGGCCTGGGCCTCGGCCACCTGCAGCGCTTCCGCTTCCGCGAAGCGGTGCCGTATCTGGAGAGCGCGCTCGCGCGCGGATCCGTCGAAGACCCCATGACGACGTCCATGCTCGCCGCGGCGTACCTTGGCATGGGCCGCACGGAGGAAGCGCTCAGGAGCGCGTACGCCGCGAAGGCCGAGGGCGTGAATGCCCTCCCGATCGTCGTCATCATCGCGCGCGATCAGGCGTACCGCCTCCGGGATCCACACGCTGCGATCGAGACGTTGGACGAGGCCCTCGGTCCGTACGGACGCGGTGTGTTCGCGCGCATGCGCGCGTTGCTGCTGCGCGAGACGAAGCAGTACCAACGCGCGCTCGACCTGCTCGAGCCGCGCGTGCGCGCCGGCAACGAGCCCCCCAGTGCGCTCGTCGAGGTCGGCAGCCTCAAGGCGCACTTGGGGGACATCGAGGGCGCGCACGCGGCCTGGGACGCGGCGGCCGACGCTTCGCGCGGCATTCCGAACATGTACTGGACGACGCTGGCGATCACCGCGTGGGAGCTGGCGGCGCACGACGTCGAGAAAGCCCGGGATCCGGGGCGCGCGCTGCTCCAGGCGGAGCTGGCGCACAAGAAGCTCCCCGAGAGCTGGGTCGTGACGATGGGGCTCGCCGCGGCGCTCCGCGCCAACGGCCGCCTCGACGAGGCGCAGCAGGCGGTCGACGCGTTCCTGAAGCAGCGCGACGATGTCGGTACGTGGATCGACGCGGGTCGCGTCTGGGCGGCACTCGACGAGCCGGGACTCGCGCGCCGCGCGTTCGAGGAGGCCGTCCTTCGCTTCCCCAAGAACGCCATCGTGTTGAACGCCGCTGCGTTCGCGGGCGTGATCGGGCCCGAGAACGATCCGGTGCTGCCCGTCAAGCGCGCCGTCGAGCTCGCGCGACAGGCCGTGGCCCTCGCCGGCAAGTCCTGGGCGATCCGCAACACGTTGGCCCACGCGCTCCTGCGGGACGGCCAGTACGCCGAGGCCGCGAAACAAATCGAGATCGCGATGTCGCTGCGCGAGACGCTCCATGCCTCGGACGCGTTCGTGCGCGGCATGGCGGCGTGGCACCTGGGGGACAAGGACGCGGCGCGTACGTGGCGCGATCGCGGCCTGCTGGCGTTGATCGCGCTCAACAACATGGCCTCGGTCCGCGAGACCCTGGCCGCGCGCGACGAGGCGCTCGCGTTGATCGAGGACGAATGACCGACGACCCCACCCGCTCCGACGAGCCGGCCCCGACGCACGCGGACGACGCGCGTCAGGACCTGCCGCCGCAGCCGAGCATCCTCGCGCAGCTCGAGGGCGACGGGCACGCCGCGCCGCAGGTGCGCCTGCGCGAGGCGGACGCCGAGGAGGGCGCGCCGCCGGAGATCCCGCTGCACAAGGCGGCCGACCGGTACGAGCTGGTCGGTGAGATCGCGCGCGGCGGCGTGGGCATCGTCTACAAGAGCCGCGACCGCGACATCGGACGCGACGTCGCGATGAAGGTGCTCCGCGACGAGCACGCCGAGCGCGCGGAGGTGCTGGAGCGCTTCGTCGAAGAGGCACAGATCGGCGGGCAGCTGCAGCACCCGGGCATCGTGCCGATCTACGAGCTCGGCCTGCAGGCGGACAACCGGCCCTACTTCACGATGAAGCTCGTGAAGGGTGACACGCTCGCGTCGATCCTCACGAAGCGCGCCGGCGAGCCGGGAGCCGAACGCTCCACGCTGCGCATCTTCGAGTCGGTCTGCCAGACCATGGCGTACGCCCACTCGCGCGGCGTCGTGCACCGCGACCTGAAACCGGCCAACATCATGGTCGGCCCGTTCGGCGAGGTGCAGGTCGTGGACTGGGGCCTCGCGAAAGTGCTCGCCGCCGGCGGCGTCGCCGACGAGCGCCGGGCACGCAAGCGCGCCAAGGAGGACACCGTCGTCGCGACCGTGCGCACGGAGGGCACGGGCTCCGACTCGGTCGACGGGATGATCGTCGGGACGCCGGCATACATGCCGCCGGAGCAGGCGCTCGGTCAGGTGGACGACCTCGACGAGCGCGCCGACGTGTTCAGCCTGGGCGGCATCCTGTGCGAGATCCTCACGGGGAAGCCCCCGTACGTCGCGGACGACACGGCGGCCGTCGTGAAGGCCGTGCGCTCGGACCTCGACGACGCGCTCGCGCGGCTCGACGCCTCGCAGGCCGACGAAGAGATGACCTCGCTCGCGCGCTGGTGCATGCAGCCGCTGCGCGGGGATCGCCCGCAGGACGCCAACATCGTTGCCGAGCGGGTGGGCGCGTACCTCACGTCGGTCGAGGAGCGCGCGCACCGGTCGGCCGTGGAGCAGGCGGAGGCCGAGGCCGAGACCGCGCGCACCGAGCGCGAGGCAGCCGAAGCACGCACGCGCGCGCAGCAGGCGCGCCAATCCGCGAAGGAGGCCCAGGCGCGCGCCGAGCAGCAGGTCCGCGCCCGGCGCCAGACGCGCGCCATCGGCTTCGCGATGGCCGCCTTGCTCGCCGTGGGCGTGGGCGCGTGGATGTGGGTGCGCGCAGAGGACCGCGCCGTCCGCACCGCCGCCCGCGAGCAGGTGGCGGCGGCGCTCGCGGAGGCGGCGTTCTTCGAGGAGACGGAGAGCTGGGACGCCGCGGTCGGGGCCGCACGCAAGGCCGTGCAGCTGGCGAGCTCCGGCAAGGCGCCCTTCAGCGTGCAGCGCGAGGCGCAGGAGACCTTCGATCGCCTCGATCGCCTGCAGCGCATCGTCGAGGCCCAGAAGCAACGCGATGATCGCGACCGCGAGCTCGTGCGTCGCCTGGAGTCGATCCGCGCCCTGCGCCTCGACGACGACTCGTTGCGCGAGTGGGATCGCCGCTACGAGATCGCCTTCGCCGAGCACGGGCTCGACGTGAACGAGCTCGATCCACAGACCCTGGGCCGGAAGCTCACGGCTTCCCTCGAGCGCACCGCCCTCGCGGGGTTCCTCGACGAGTGGGCGCTGCTGCGGCGCTACGGCCTTGGGATGCCCACCGAGACGTGGGAGCCGCTGATGGAGGCGGCGAGCATCGCGGGCGGCGGTGGTTGGCGGGCGCAGCTCCGGTCCGTCCTTCGCTCGGGTTCGCGCAGCGAGCTGGAGGCGCTCGCACGTTCGGCGAGCTACGCGGACGCCGCGTCCGTGGCGCTCCTGTGCCAAGCCCTCATCGCCAACGGCGCCAACGAGCGCGCCATGGACCTGCTCCGAAAGGCCCAGCAGGCCCATCCCGACGACGTCTGGCTGAACGTCCTCCTGGCGCAGCAGCTTGCGCGGCAGGACCCGCCCAACTGGGCGGAGGCCGTGCGCTTCTACGACGTCGCGCGCGCGCTTCGCCCCGACAGCGCGCACATCCACGCCGCGCTCGGCCACGGCCTCGCGAACCTGGGCGAGGTCAGCGACGCAACGTCCGAGCTCCGCAAGGCGGTGCAGCTGCAACCGCGCTTCGCCTATGCCCTCAACGAGCTGGGCCGGCTCGTGCTCGCGGCGGAGGGCCCGCAGGCCGCCCTGCCGTACGTGGCCCAGGCCCTGGCCGCGGATCCGTCGCTTGCCAAAGCGCACGCGACGAACGCGGAGGTGCTGCGGCGGTTGGGGCGGACCGACGAAGCACGCGACGCCGCGCGACGCTCGATCCAGCTCGACACCGATCTCGTGGACGGTCACGAGAGCCTCTTCCTCGTCCTCTCCGACGCGGAGGACCTCGAAGGGGCGATGGCGGCGCTCGAGCGGGCTGCGCGGGTCGAGTCCCGCCGCGGACGCTGGAAGCGAGCAGCCCCCGGCGCGCCCAAGGGCCCTCAGCCGGCCGACATGCAGCGTGTGCTGCGAGGGATGCGGGACACGGCGCGCCAGGCGGCCGTCGCGAGCTACACCGCGCAACGCCTGGAGCGCGAAGGCGAGTGGGCCAAGGCCATCACCGCCTGGCGCCAGATCCTGGAGGCGAACCCGAAGAGCTGGGTCGCCAAGAAGCGCCTCGCCACGGTCCTGGTCCTCGTGCCCGACGGCACCCTGCGCAACCTCGAGGAGGCGGAGGGCCTCGCCACGCAAACCCTGGCGAGGTCGCCGGACAACGCCGCTGCGCACATCGTGCTGGGCGTAATCCGCCTGGAGCGAGGCGACGCCCCGGGTGCTGAGCAGGCCTTCACGCGGGCCCTCGCCGGGGCCGGCGCCACGCAGTACCGGCCCCACGCCCACTTCGGCCTGGCGCGCGCCCATGCCGCGCAAAATGCCAAGGAGAAGGCGATTGCGCACTTCGACGCGGGCACGAAGGCCATGTCCGGAAAAGACCGCCGGGATCCCCTCCTGCGCACACTTCGGCAAGCCGCCAAAGACGCGGTCGATCCCCTACGCTAGACCACCGCGCTCGGGTACTGTGAGCGCCCCTCGGAGGTGGTGCCGGACGTGCAGCTCGGGTTCGTAATCGATCATTCGCGGTGCATCGGCTGCCACGCCTGCACCGTGGCGTGCAAGTCCGAGAACGACGTGCCCCTGGGCAGCTTCCGCACGTGGGTGAAGTACACCGAGCGCGGCACCTTCCCGGAGGTCCGGCGCTCCTTCGCGGTGCTGCGCTGCAACCAGTGCACGAGCGCGCCGTGCATCACGATCTGCCCGACGGTCGCGCTCGACAAGATGGCGAACGGGATCGTCGACATCGATCCGGAGCGCTGCATCGGCTGCAAGAGCTGCATGCAGGCCTGCCCCTACGACGCCCTGCACATCCACGAGGACAAGGGCATCGCGCAGAAGTGTCACTTCTGTGCCCACCGCACCGAGCGCGGGCTCGCGCCGGCGTGCGCGATCGTCTGCCCCACCGAGGCGATCATCCCCGGCGACTTCAACGACCCGCAGAGCGTCGTGTCGCAGATGCGCGCGTCGGGGGAGCTCACCGCGCGCAAGACGGAGGCCGGGACCGGGCCGAACGTGTGGTACCGCGACGTGGCGCCCGCGGGCGTCGATCCCGCGCAGACGAACGCATCCGGCGGCTCGATCTGGGCCGACACGGTCCCGGGCCTGCAGGCCTCCGCCGAGGAGTGGGAGGCCATGGAGGCGCGCGCGCAGCCGGACCATGACAGCGCGCGCACCGTGTACGACGTCCACCATCCGGCCATGTGGGGCTGGAAGGTCTCCGCGTACCTGTTCACGAAGTCGTTGGCGGCTGGCGCGTTCCTCGTCCTGCTGCTCTTCGCGGTCCAGGGCGGCGTCGCTACAGCCGCAGCGATGGAGGGCCTCGGCCCGCTCGACTTCGGCATCGCCGGCGGCCTCTTCTTCCTGGCCGTCACGACCGTGCTGCTCGTCGCGGACCTCAAGCGCCCCGAGCGCTTCCTCTACATCCTGCTCAAGCCGAACTGGTCGTCGTGGCTCACCCGCGGGGCGCTGGTCCTCATGGCCTACGGCGGCCTGCTGACGCTCTGGCTCGCGCTGCGCCTCGGGCTGTTCCGGGTCGCCGAGCCGGTGGCCACGATCGTCTTCGGCGTCACGATCGTGGCAGGGGCGCTCACGGCCATGTACACGGCGTGGCTCTTCGCCCAGGCCAAGGGCCGCGCCCTGTGGATGCGCAAGGGGCTCGCGACGCACCTGCTCGTGCAGGCGTGGGTCGCCGGCTGCGCGCTGCTGCTGCTCTCCTATCCGCTGTTCCCGTGGACGCGTGAGCATCTGACGATCGTCCGCGTCGCGCTCGCGATCGGCCTGTTCGCGCACACCGCGTTCATCGTGCTCGAGCACCGGCTCGCGCCGGTGGGCCGTGAGGCCGAGTACGAGCGCGCGGCGGCGCTGCTTTCGCGCGGCCCGTTCGCCCGCCGCCGGCAGGTCTGGACGGGCGGCGTCGGCATCGGCGCGCCGCTGATCGGCCTCTTGCTCACCACCTCCCCCATCACCTGGATGCTGATCGGCGCCATGGTGCTCGTCGGGCTCTGGAACGAGGAGGACACGTTCGTCCGCGCCGGCCAGGCGCTGCCGATCTCCTGACATGACGAAACCGACGCCCCCCTACCGCAAGTCGCCCTGGGAGCTCGAGGTCGGGCCGCCGCCCGAGGCCTGGGACGACTGGGTCGAGCTCGATCCGGACGCATGGCCGAAGCGCGAGGAGCGCCACTACCGGATCGTGCCCACGATCTGCTTCAACTGCGAGAGCGCCTGCGGCCTGCTCGGCTTCGTCGACAAGGCCGACGGACAGATCAAGAAGTTCGAGGGCAACCCGGTGCACCCCGGCAGCCGTGGCCGCACATGCGCCAAGGGCCCTGCGACGATCAACCAGATCAACGACGCCGAGCGCATCCTGCATCCGCTCAAGCGCGTCGGGCCGCGCGGCTCCGGCAAGTTCGAGCAGGTGTCGTGGGAGGAAGCGCTCGAGGACATCGGCGGGCGCATCCGCAAGGCGATCGACGAGGACCGCCACGACGAGGTCATGTACCACGTCGGCCGCCCCGGCGATGACCACTTCGTCTCGCGCATGCTCACGGCCTGGGGCGTCGACGGTCACAACAGCCACACGAACGTGTGCAGCGCGTCGGCGCGCACGGGCTACGCCTTCTGGTGCGGCGCTGACCGTCCCTCGCCGGACTACTCCGAGGCGAAGTTCGCGCTGTTGCTCTCGGCGCACCTGGAGACGGGGCACTACTTCAACCCGCACGCCCAGCGCATCATCGACGCGAAGAAGCGCGGCATGCGCATCGCCGTCGTCGACACGCGCCTCTCGAACACCGCCACGCACGCGAACCACTGGATCTCGACCTGGCCCGGCACCGAGTCGGCGCTGCTGCTCGGCGTCGCCCACGAGCTGCTCGAGAGCGGGCGCATCGACCGGACCTTCGTCGAGCGCTGGACGAACTGGCGCGAGTACCTCGAGGTCCTGGATGCCGGCGGCCCCGGCACCTTCGACCGCTTCCTCGAGCTCCTCACGCAGCGCTACGCGGCGTTCACGCCGGAGTTCGTCGCGCAGGAGTGCCGCATCGCGCCGGAGCTCGTGACGACGCTCGCCGACGAGATCGCGGCCGCGGATGGGAAGTTCACGAGCCACCTCTGGCGCAACACGGCCAGCGGCAACCTCGGCGGCTGGCAGGTCGCGCGCTGCCTCATGCTGCTGCACGTGCTCACGGGCAGCTTCGGCACCCCGGGCGGCCTCAACCCGAACGCCTGGGACAAGTTCGTCCCCAAGCCCTCGTCGAATCCGCCGCCCATCACGCGCTGGAACGAGCTCATCTGGCCCATCGAGTGGCCGCTCGCCCACTACGAGATGAGCTTCATCCTCCCGCACCTGCTCGAGGACCAGGACAAGCGCGTCGAGGTCTACTTCACGCGCGTCTACAACCCCGTCTGGACCAACCCCGACGGCTGCTCCTGGGTGCGCATGCTCGAAGACGAGGCGCGCATCGGCTGCCACGTCGCGCTCACGCCCACGTGGTCCGAGACGGCGCAGTGGGCCGACTACGTCTTGCCCATGGGTCTCGGCCCTGAACGCCACGACCTCATGAGCCAGGAGACGCACGCCGGGACGTGGATCGGGTTCCGCCAGCCGGTGCAGCTCGAGTACCGCCGCAAGGAAGGCGAGGCGCTCGACAAGACGCTCGGCACCAACCCCGGCTCGGTCTGGGAAGAGGCCGAGTTCTGGATCGCGCTCACGCACCGGATCGACCCCGACGGCTCCCGTGGCATCCGCCAGTGGTACGAGTCGAAGGCGAAGCCCGGCGCGCCGATCCCGCTCGACGAGTACTACGCGGACATCTTCGAGAACAGCGTGCCCGGCCTGCCGGAAGCCGCCGCCAAGGAAGGGCTCACGCCGCTCGCGTACATGCGCCGGTACGGCGCGTTCGACGTGCCCTACGCGGGGCAGACGCGCTACGAGAACGAAGGGGAGCCGCTCTCCCCGTCACCCAACCCCGACACCCACGGCAAGGTCGGGTTCAAGACGCCCAGCGGCCGCCTCGAGGTGTACTCGAAGACGCTCGCGACCTGGTCCACGCCGGACAAGGCGCAGCCCGCCTACATCCGCTCGCACGTCCACTGGAGCAACCTCGACAGCGCCGGCGGCGAGATGGTGCTGCTCCCCACGTTCCGCTTGCCCACGCTGATCCACACGCGCTCGGCGAACGCGAAGTGGCTGCAGGAGATCTCGCACACGAACCCGCTGTGGGTGCACCCGGAGGACGCCGAGCGCTTAGGGCTCGAGAACGGTGAGCTGGTGCGCGTGCAGACGGGCATCGGCTACTTCGTGCCCCGCGCCTGGGTCACGGAGGGCATCCACCCGGGCGTCGTCGCCTGCTCCCACCACGTGGGCCGCTGGCGCCTGTTCCCCACCGTGGGCGGCGAGCAGGACACATCGGCCTTGGTCGAGCTCGTGCGCAAGGGCGACACGTTCCTGTTCCGTCAGAAGCAAGGGGCCCAGGGCTACGCCAGCGACGACAAGGACACGAACCGCATCTGGTGGAACGAGGTCGGCGTCAACCAGAACCTCACCTTCCCGGTGCAGCCGGACCCCGTCAGCGGCATGCACTGCTGGCATCAGAAGGTCACGGTGAGCGCCGCGCAGCCGACGGACCAGTACGGCGACGTGTTCGTGGACACCGCGCAGTCGCGCCGCATCTACGAAGAGTGGAAGGCGATGGCGAAGCCGGGGCCCGTGGACGGCCTGCGCCGCCCGCTCTGGCTCAACCGCCCGCTGCACCCCACGCCCGACGCATACAAGGTCTAGGCGGGAGTCGCTCTACTCCCAGGTGTAGAAGCCCTGTCCGGACTTCTTGCCGAGCTTGCCGTCGGCGACGAGGTCGCGGAGGAGCTGCGGGGGATCGAAGCGGCGGTCGTCGAGCTCCTTGGCGAGGTGCTCGGCGATGCCGAGGCGCACGTCGAGACCGACGAGGTCCGTCAGTTTGAGCGGGCCCATGGGGTGGCGGTAGCCGAGCTCGAGCGCGGTGTCGATGTCCTGCGCGCTGGCCACGCCTTCCTCGACCATGCGGATCGCCTCGAGGCCGAGCACGAGGCCGAGGCGGCTCGTGGCGAAGCCGGGCGAGTCCTTCACGACGACGCAGGTCTTGCCCATCTTCTCGCCAATGGCGCGCGTCGCCGCGACCGTCTCGTCGGAGGTCTGCTCGGTCTTCACGATCTCGAGCAGCTTCATCAGGTGCACCGGGTTGAAGAAGTGCATCCCGATCACCTTGTCGGGACGCGACGTCGCTTCCGCGATCGCCGTGACCGGCAGGGACGACGTGTTCGACGCCAAGATCGCGTGCGCCGGCGCGGCCGCCTCCAGGTCGCCGAAGATCTGGCGCTTGAGCTCGATCCGCTCGGGCACCGCCTCGACCACGAGGTCGGCGTTCGAGGCCGCTTCCTTCAGGTCACCGGGCGCCGCGTGCAAGCGTGCGAGCGCGGCGTCACGCGCCTCTTCCGTCACCTTGCCGCGGTCGACCCCCTTCTGGAGGTTCGCCTTGACCTTGGCGAGGCCCGTCTCGACCAGGTCGCTCGCGACGTCGTAGAGGTACGCGTCGAAACCCGCCGCGGCCGCGACGTGCGCGATGCCGTGGCCCATGGTGCCGGCGCCGATGACGAGGACGTTCTGGGTGCTCATGAGGGACTCCGCGACTCCCGAGGGGTGAGCGCGTGATCGTAGGAATGCGCGGAAACGGGCCGCAGGGAATCCCGCGCCGCGGGTACCGTCTTCGCGGAAGGAGAGTCGCGCCATGGGGAGTGCCGCGCACCGCCTGGTCGCCATCGGCGACAGCCTGAGCCAGGGCTTCATGAGCGGTGCGATCCACCGCACGGACGTCTCCTACCCCGCGCTGCTGGCGCGCGCGCTCGGGGTCGGCTCCCGGTTCGACGTGCCCGACTTCTTCGCCCTGGGCGGGCTGCCAATCAACCTCGAGCGCCTCATCGGCCGCTTGAGCGATCGCTACGGTGAGGCGATCGAGGCGTGGCAGGTACTGGGCATGGGGATCTTCGCGCGCGGCCTCTTGGACGACGTGGAGGACCACTGGGAGCGGGGACCGGGAAGCGGGCCACAGCCCCAGCCGCCGCGTCACCACAACCTCGCGGTCTGGGGCTACGAGGTGGACGACGCGCGCACGCTGACGAGCGCCGTCTGCGACAGCGCGATCGGGGCGCCGAGCGACAGCTGGCTCAGCCAGATCCCCAACGACCCGATGTACCGCACCGGCCGCCGCGTTGTGAACCCGGCCCTCGATCCTTCCCTCAACGACGTGGCCCCGCTCGATGCCGCCCGCACCCTCGCTGCCGACGGCGGGGTCGAGAACCTGATCGTGTTCCTGGGCGCCAACAACTGCCTGGGCACCGTGACCTCGCTCGAGATCCAGTACGTCCAGGCGGCCGATCTCGACAACACGCGACCCGAGCGTCCCGGCAACCTCTACGCGCCCGAGCACTTCGCGCTCCACTACGAGCGCGCGGCCGACGCCATCGACGCCGTAGGCGCCGAGCGCGTGTTCGTCGGCACGGTCCCCCACGTGACCATTCCGCCCGTCTCGCGCGGCGTCTCCCCGCGCGGCACGCTGCGCGAAGGGCTCACGCCCGGTCGCCGCTACTTCGAGTACTACACGCGCCCCTGGATCTGGGACACGGACTTCGAGGCGGATCGCCACCCGCACCTGACCCGCGCCGAGGCGATCGAGATCGACATGCAGATCGACGCCTACAACCAGATCATCCGCGAGACCGCGACGGCGCGCGGCTGGCATCTGGTCGACGTGTCGAAGGTGCTCGACGACCTCGCGTGGCGCAGCCACGACGGCCATCCGCCCTATCGCTTCCCCCCGGAAGCGATCGCCGCTCTGGAAGCGAACCCGCGCACGGCGTACCTCGTGCACACCCACGACGGCGAGAAGCGCGTCGCCCTCGACACGCGCTTCTTCCACCTCGTATCGACCGAGCAAGCGCTGTCGCTCGACTACCTCGTCGACGAGGGCGGCCTGTTCAGCCTCGACGGCGTCCATCCGACGACGATCGGCTACGGCATCCTCGCGAGCACGTTTCGTGACGCGATGGTCGCAGCCGGCGTACCCGATCTCGCGCCGCTCGACTGGGACCACATCGTGCGGGAGGACACGCTCGTCACGCAGCCGCCCGCGATGATGGTCAACCTGCGCAAGACCCTGCGCCGCCTCGACAAGAGCGGCTGGCTCTCGACGCTGCTCGAGCTCTTCTAGCCCTCGGCCTTCTTCGCCTGCTTCGCCTTCTTGCGCTCGAGGAACGCGGTCATGCGCTCGAACTTGTCCGGGTGCTCGAACAGATCGGCTTGCGTCGCGTTGTCGCGGCGCATGAGGTCCGCTTCGCTCTCGCCGTGCAGCCATGCGAGCAGGGTCTGCTTGGTGCGCTTCACCGCCTCGGGCGCCTGCTTGAGGATCGGCGCCAAGAGCGCCTTGGCTGCACCCTGCACCTGGTCGTTCGGAACGACCTCGTCGACGAGCCCGATCGACGCCGCCTCCTGCGCGTCGATGATCGCGCCGCTGAAGAGCAAGCGCCGCGCGTGCCGCAACCCCACGAGCGCGGGCAGGCGACGCGTCGCACCCGCCGCAGCCATGATGCCGAGGCCCACCTCGGGCTGACCGAACTTCGACGTCTCGCCGGCGACGCGGAAGTCGCACGTCATCGCGAGCTCGCAGCCGCCGCCGAGGCACCAGCCCACGACCGCCGCGACCGTCGGCCGCGGGAAGGTCTCGAGCCGCGAGAAGAGCGTCGAGTTGATGCCCTTGAGCGCGTCCTCGCGCCGGCGCTCGCGCATCTCGGCGATGTCGGCGCCGGACATGAACGCCTTGCCGCCCGCCGAGGTCAGGATCACGGCGCGGACCGCGTCGTCCTGCTCCCACGCCTCGAGCGCGGCGTGCAGGTCGTCCACCATCTGCTTGTTGATGGCGTTGAAGACGTCGGGACGGTTCAGCGTGATCGTGCCGATCCCGTCCTCGACGCTCGTGAGGATCGTCTCGTAGGTCATGGCTACTCCCCGCCCGGCCGCAGCACGAGCTTGCCGAACACCTCGCGGTTCTCGATCCGCCGGTGCGCCTCGCCGACCTGGTCGAGCGGCAGCACGTCGTCCACCACCACCTCGAGCTTGCCGGCCTCGACCAGGCCCAGCAGCCGGTGCACGTCCCCGAGGCTGCCCATCGTGCTGCCGAGCACGGCGATGTTCTTGAAGAACACGAGGTTCAGGTTGATGTCCGCCTTGGGCCCGGTCGTCGCACCGCAGAAGACGTAGCGCCCGCCGCGCACGAGCACCTTGAGCGAGCTCGCGAACGTCGCCTGGCCCACGTGGTCCACGACCACGTCCACCCCGCGGCCGCCCGTCCGCTTCTTCACCTCGCGCGACCAGTTCGGATCCGTGTAGTCGACGACGTCGTCGGCGCCGAGCGCCTCGGCGCGCTTGGCCTTCTCCTCGCTCGACGTCGTCGCGAGGATGTGCTTCGCCCCGGCGAGGCGCGCGATCTGGATCGCCATCGTCGAGACGCCGGAGCCCGCGGCGTGAACGAGCACCGTGTCGCCGGGCTCGACCTTCGCACGCCGCACGACCATGTTCCACGCGGTCAGCGAGACGAGCGGGAACGCGGCCGCGTCCTCGAACGAGAGGTGGTCGGCGATCGGGAGCGCGTTGCGCGCGGGCACCACGACCTGCTCCGCGCAGGTGCCGTCCTGCGTCTCGCCGAAGATCCCGTACGAGGGCGAGAGCTGGTCCAGGCCCCGGGCCGTCCAGACGTCGTCCTTCGTGGTCACGCCAGGCGCGATCACGACGCGCTGCCCCGCCTCGAGGCCGCTGACGCCCTCCCCCAGCGCATCGATCACGCCGGCGCCGTCGCAGCCGGGCACGATCGGCAGGGGGAACGCGTGGCCCGGCACGCCGCGACGCACCCACGTGTCGAGATGGTTCAGGCCCGCAGCCTTGACCGCGATCCGCACCTCGCCGGGACCCGGCTCGGGCGTCGGGCGATCTTCGAAGACGAGCTTGTCGTAATCGCCATGCTCGTGGATGACGACGGCCTTCATCGCGCCTCCTCTCGGGGAGCCGGAGTGTAGCCACGGCCGGATTGGTGCGGAGGGAAGTCGGGGCGGTACGATTCCCGCGATGAGCGAGGGGTCGATGCGAGCTGCGGTCTACCGGGGCCAGGACGACGTGCGCGTCGAGGAGGTCCCGATCCCCCAGGTCGAGGCGGGTGAGGTGCTTCTCCGCGTCGGCGTGTGCGGCGTGTGCGGCACCGACATCAAGAAGGTGAAGCTCGGCCTGCTCGAGCCGCCGCGCATCTTCGGCCACGAGACGGCGGGCACGATCGCCGCCGTGGGCGAGGGCGTGACCGACTGGCAGGTCGGCGATCGCGCGATGGTCTACCACCACGTGCCGGACCCCTCGTCCTGGTGGAGCCAGCGCGGGCTCTACGCGCAGGACGAGCTCTACCAGCAGACGGGCACGACGGCGGGCTTCGAGCCCGCGGGCGGCGGGTTCGCCGAGTACGTGCGCGTGCTGCCGTGGATCGTGAAGCGTGGCGGCCTCGTGCGCGTGCCCGAGGCGATCTCGCTCGAAGAGGCGGCGTTCATCGAGCCGGTGAACACGTGCCTCAAGGCCGTTCGTGCGCTCGGCGCGCGATCCGACGAGACCGCGCTCGTCGCCGGCGCCGGCAGCATCGGCCTGCTCTTGATGCAGCTGCTGCGTCGCGACGGCGTGCAGGTGATCGTCTCCGATCCGATCGAGGGCCGGCGCAAGCGCGCCGAGCAACTCGGCGCGGACCTGACCGTCGATCCCACCGGCACGGACCTGCAGTCCATCTGCGGCTTCCTCACCCAGGGACGCGGCGCGGACTGTGCCGTCGTGGCCGCGCCCGGGGCACCGCCCATCCAGGAGGCGGTCCAGGTCACGCGACCCGGCGCACGCATCCTGCTCTTCTCGTCGACCTATCGCGGCGACCACGTGGACGTGGACGTCGGCGAGCTCTGCGTGAGCGAGAAGACCCTGCTCGGCTCCTACTCGGCCTCGATCGACCTCGCCGAGGAGTCGGCGAAGATCGTGTTCGACCGCGAGATCGACCTGCTCTCGCTGATCTCGCACCGCTTCCCGCTCGCCGATGCGGCCGCCGCGATCGCAACCGCGGCGTCCCCCGCACCGGACGTCTGCAAGGTGCTCGTGCGGCCGGAGACGGAGTGACGATCGAACGCGCTCGCCGCGCGACGCTGCATGGCGCAGGCGACGTGCGCATCGAGCCCTGGGGTCCCCCGGCACCCGGTCCCGGCGAGCTGCTCCTCGAGGTCGAAGCCGCACTGCTCGGCGGCACCGTCCGCAAGGTCGTCGCCCGCGGCCACCACGCGCGCATGGGCACGCCTCCGTTCCCGCTCGGACACGAGGGCGCGGGGCGCATCGTCGCGGTGGGCGACGGCCCCGAGGGCTGGGACGTCGGCACGCGCGTCGTGCCCGCGAACTCGGCGCCGTGCCTCCAGTGCGCCGCCTGCCGCCGCGCCATGACCGCGCAGTGCGAAGACATGGTCTGGTTCAACGGTCTGTTCGCGACGCACGTGATCGTTCCGGCGCGCATCGCAACGCACAACACGTACGCGGTCCCGGAAGGACTCGACGCGCGGACCGCGGCGCTCGCCGAGAACCTGGCGTGCGTGCTCAAGGCGAAGGACAAGACGCCGGTGCGCCTCGGTCAACCGGCCGTGGTCGTCGGGGGCGGTCCCATGGGACTTCTCTGGACCTGGGCGCTCACGCTCGCGGGCGGTCGCGTGACGTGCATCGACCCCGATCCCCACGCACGCGAACGGGCAGCGACCTTCGGGGCGACGAGCGCGCTCGATCCGGCTCACGTCGAGGCGCCCATCGACGCACCCCTCGTCGTCGAGGCCGTGGGCACGGTCGAGGCCTGGGAGCTGGCCATTCGCCTCGCGCGTCCCGGCGCCATCGTGCACCTCTTCGGGGGACCGCCCACGGGCAGCCGCGTCGCGGTGGACACCGATCATCTGCACTACGACGAGCTGACGCTGACGGCCTCGTTCCATCACACGCCGTTTCACTTTGCCGCCGCGCTCGGCCAGCTCGGCGCGCACGGCCCCGCCCTTTCGGGCATGATCGAGACGACGATCGGACTGGACGAGCTGCCTGCCTACCTGGCATCGGATGCCCGACACGCGAAGGTGGCCGTCGTTCCCTAGGAGTCGGGTCATGGAAGACGAACGCCTGTCGCCCGGCGCCATCTGGGGCATGACCATCGGCGTGACCGCGTGGAGCGTGCTGCTCACGGCCTTCTTCTTCGCGTTCGGCGCGCTCGAGTCCGCGCTCACCGTCGGCATCCCCTGCATGGTGATCAGCGCAGGCTACGCGGCGCTGATCGTCGTGACGATGCGCGGCGTGAGCGCGACGCTCGGGTTCCGTACGCGCCCTTGGTTCGAGTCGCTATGGGCGCTCATCCTCTACTTCATGGGCCTGTTGCTGCTGCTCAGCAACGAGTGGGTCAGCCCGGCGATGCGCGAAGCGGGCATCATCACGCGCGACTACCACCCGGTCATGGGCGTCGGCTACGTGCCCGACTGGATCCCGATCGTCCTGCTCATTGCGGGCACGGTGCTCTTCATCCGCGTCGCCCGCGCCGCACGCCGCGCTACTCCTTGATCGGGATCACGATTTCGACGTCGACGGTCTTGCCCTCGACGATCTGAACCGTCTTCTGCTCGCTGATCTTGTGGATGTACCCCGCGGTCAGCTTCAGCGGGCCGGGCGGGAGCATGTGGAAGGTGCGTCGCCCCTGCCCGCTGGTCTCCAAGTCCATGCGATGGGATCCGCCGGCTTCGTCCATCCACCGCGTGCCCGCATGCAGCCGGACCCACGCGAACGGCAACGGCGTGCCGTCGGCCCCCACCACCGTGACCCGCACGCGCCCCCCCTCGCTACCGCGAACGTCGAGCTCGACCTCTTGGTCGGATGCGAAGTCGTGCGTGCGCTGCGGAACCCAGCCGGCACCCCACACGGTGAGGTGATGCCTCCCCGGGGCGATGTCCGAGAAGGTGGCGACGCCCTTCCGATCCGCGACCCGACGAATCCCGCCGATCGAGACGGACGCCCCGGCGCCCGGGGTGCCGTCCGGGCGGAGCACGCGGACCCGCGCACGGGCCGGCGTGGGGCGGTCAGCCCCTTCCGACTCGCCGAACTCCTCGATCCACTCCATGTCGGCGTCGATCTCGACCTCTTCGGTGACGTCCTCGAACACGACGGGCGCCAACAGCTTCAGCTCGATGTGCAGGGGCTCCGAAGCCGATGCGCCGAAGCGGCCTTCTCCGTGCGCACGCCGATTGCCGGCCAGCGTCCACCAGACCGTGACGGTGGCGTGCGGCACGAAGGGCACATGACGTAGGGGAATGCGACCCACCGCATCGGGCTCCCCGGGCTGCGCGCCGAAGCCACGTGCGCCGACGGCCATGTAGGGCGTCTCGTTCCCGAGCTCCACCGGCTCCCCGTCGGTTCGCACGGACACGGTCACGCCGGCGATCGGTGGGATCGGATCGTGGACGACGATGCGGGACGCCATCGGCGAGGGCCCGTTGGCGGCCAACCGACCGGACCAGAGCACGTAGCCCTGGGGCGCCTTCCGGTACAGCGCGAGCTGTGCACCGGGCTCGGGTGGAACGGGCGCCAGTGGCGCCGTGCATGCCGCGCCCGTGTGATCGATGAACCGCGGATGGGGCTTGTACGCGACCGAGTGCAATCGCCGTCCCGTGGCTGCGTCGAACGCGCGGGCGTCGTACCGAACGCCGACCGGAGACTCGAGCGCCAAGATGCCTCCCTGGATCCGCGTGGCGGCCTTGACTCGGACAGCGGACTGCAGGCGGGCGTCGAGGCCGGCAAGACGCATGCCCTCCGGATGCACGACGCCCATCTCGCGGAACATCCTCGACGACACGTTCGAGACGATCAGCCCGACCGACATGGATCCGTCGTACGGCACGTCGGCGAAGCGCACGCGCCCCTGTGCGTCTGCCACTTCCGACCGGCACTCGGCGACGAGCGAGAGCAAGTCGGCCGAGGGCCCGAGCACGACGGGCACGCCGGCAAGCGGGTGCCCGCCGGGATTGGTGACGGTGACGAGCACCGGACCGCGCGGCACGCGTGGGGTGCGGTCTCCGTCGTCGCGCCCCACGAGCACCGCGGGATCGCCGTCAGCCGTCTCCAGGCCGTCGACGCGCATCGGATCGTCTGTGGCGGCGTCCTCCGTGTGCGCGTCCGGCTCCTCTAGCGCGGCCGTGTCGAACACGCCGGCGAAGAAGAGCGACGCAACCAGCGCGCAGCCGAGCAGCACGATCCAGAAAGCGGTTCGCTGCGACACGATCGCGGTTCCTACTTCTCGTCCTCGCCGAGCACGATGCGCACGCGCGCCGTTCGCCCCTTCTGGACTTCGACCCGCTTGCTGCCCGACCGCGAGCCGAAGCGGGCCATCACGCGCACGCTGCCGGGCTCGACATGATTCAACGTGCGCTCGCCCCGATGGTTCGTGTACGGATCCACGCGCTGTACGCCGTCTCGGAGGTCGACCCAGTCGACGCCGGAGGGCTGCTTGACGCCAATCTGCGCGTAGGGCACGGGATCCCCACCCTCGTCGACCACCGTCAGCGCGACGCGCCCCCCCTCATGCCCCTGGATCGTGATCCGTCGCGTCTCACCGCTGGCGACGGAGAGTCCACTCGGCTCGAGAGGTACGCCTGCGCCGGTCACCCGGGGGAACAGGTCTCCCGTCTCCACGGCGCGAAACAGGACACGACCCTCGCGATCCGCCCTGAGCGTCTGACTCCGAACCCGGAGATGCACGAGCGCTCCGGCGGCGGGCGTCCCGTCCGGGCGCCGAACGTGGAGCTCCAGGCGTCCTGATCCTCCTCCCTCCGCGTCCTCGGATACGGCGCCCGGCCACTGCGAACGCGGTCCACGCATCGGCAGCGCGCGTTCGAGGTCGAATCCGATCAGGCGCTGCGTGGGATGGCCGTAGAGCGCGGCGAAGAACGCGACCCCGTCCTCGTCAATGCGCTTCGCCTCGGTCTCGATCACGACGGGCACAGCGGGATCCACGCCCATCGACGCACTGCCCGTCACGTAGGACTCGTCGAACGCGATCTTCACGTCGACGGTCTCGCCCTGCAGATGCGGCAGGCCGCGGATCCGCAGTCGCCCGGGCCCGTCGAGCTCGATGCCTGCCGGGACATGGGGCTGTGCAGAGATGCGGATCCGGCCGTGCAGCGCATCGACATCCGGCGCGCGGAGCCCGTCCGGCAGCTGGACGACGATCCAGGCTTCGGGCCGAAGCGGGAAGCGCACGGCGAGGGACCTGGCACGCGGCGTGACCCACGTCTCCCACGCCGGGTTGTCATGCAGGATCCACCCGTGCGGCACGTCGGTGGCGAGTGTCACCCGCTCGCGCTGGTTCTCCTCGACGGCGACCCGCGCGCGCGGCGCGTCGGACCCCGCGAACCGGGGGCCCACCCGCCACGCCGCGTCCGGGATGAGCACACCCGTGTCGGCGCGCTCGATGCGCACATCCACGGGAAGACCTACGCGAACGGCGAGCTCGACGCTCGGCCCCTCGATCTTCGCCCGGTGCGGGAACAGCTCGTCGAGATAGGAGCGGTCGAAGAGGTTCTCCCTCGACCAGCTCTCTTCGCTGCCGTCATTGAAGAAGATGCCCGCCGGTGGGGGCGGCGGCTTCGTGCGGCCCAGGTCGCCCCCGCGGACCGCCTCCCCCAGGATCGCGGCGTAGTGCGTACCGTCGAACGGCACATCCTCGAACACGACGACGCCGCGCCCGTCCGTGGAGCGCGCGTCGAGCCGCTCCGGTGTGCGTGAACCGGTCTTCGGACCGACGAGCAGCACCGGCGTCGAAGCCAGAGAGCGCCCGCCCATTCCGCGAACTGTGACCGTCACCGGTCCGCGCGCGACCGTCTCGTCGACATCGACCGGCGCACGCGTTCCTCGCAGGGCGGCCTCGGAAGAGTCCGCGTCGCCGGATGCGACGTGCATCGATTCGTCCGCGTCGGATGTCTCGCGGTCCGCCAGCTCGACGTCGGATGCCGTGGGCGTCCACGGCTGCCAGATCACGAGCAGGGCGACGAGCGCGACGGCGAGACCGAGGATGCCAACGCGTACAGGCATGCGGTGCACGCTAGCCACGACGTGTCACGCCGGCGCTACCGACCGCCTCGCTTGCGCGCTTCCTCGAGGGCGCGCATCCTGGCTTTCGCTTGCTCGGCCTTGTCGAGGGATTCCTGGAGGCGCTTCATCACCTCCTCCGTCGCCTTGAGCCGGTTCACGGGCGTCTTCGACTTGGGCGCCGGCTTCGGGACGGCCAGGACGATGCGCGCCAGCGTGGACTCCTTGTCACGGACCTGCACCTTCACGCTCGCCTTGCGGGCGCCGTACACGGCCGTGACCTCGACCTCGCCCCGCTCGACGCCGTGGAGGGTCCGACGACCGAGGTGGTCGGTGTACGGGTCGATGCGCTGGACGTCGCCCGTGACGTCGGCATGCGCGAGTGTGCTCTCCTGCTTCAGGTACACCTTCGCGAACGGCAGGCCGCGCCCTTCTTCGTCGACGACCTCGACGTCCACCTCACCGCCGACGGGCGCGTTCAGCTCGAGCGTCGTCGTCTCACCGGCGACCACCACGACCTTGTCGGCGAACGTCGCGCCGGCACCCATCACCCGCACGGCGTACGAGCCGGGGTGGAGGCGGTCGACCAGGGCCGTCCCGCGGTCGGACAGCGTCGCGCCCTTTACGCCGACCTGGGCCCACGCGCCGGCGGCGGGCGTGCCGTCGGGGCGGCGCACGAGCAGCTTCACCTTGCCCTGGGTCTCGTCATGAGGCGTCTCGCGGCCGATCAGGAGCTCCTGCACGGCCCCGTTTCCGTCGACGAGTCGCAGGCGCCCCTGCGACCCGGTCACGGCCTCGAGCCGAAGCGCGCCCGCCTGGGTCTCCGCGATGTTGATGCGGATCTGTGCGACCTTCTTCTCGAGCTCGAGCCGCATCGCATCGAGCTTCGCCGCGTCCTTGGCGGCTCGCGCAGCCGCCACGCGTGCGGGGACCGCGGGCTTCCAGACGGCCTCGAGCACGATCGGGTCCCGCGCATCGGAACCGAAGCGCCCCACCGCGGACAGATGCCCGTAGTCCTTCACCCTCCCGCCGAGCCAGACCTGCTGCCCGGGCAGGAAGGGCACGCCCCGGATCGTCACGCGGCCGAAACCGTCGCGATGTGCACTGGCCTTGCCGCGCGATCGACCATCGACCTTGTACTTCACGCTCCAGTCCTTGCCCGAGCGCATCGGCACGCCATCGGGCAGGGTGAGCATCACCTCGGCCTCGGGGCGTTGCGGCACGAACGCGATGAGCTCACGGGCCAAGGGTGAGATCCACGCGTTCATGTCGAGCTTGGGCTCGGGCACATAGCCGGTGCGCTCGCTCACGTGCACGCGGAGCCGATGCTGGGCACCGGGCGTGGCGCGAGCGGCGATGACCGGCAGCGGGCGCAGCTCGGGCTTCTGGGTCTGGCCCACGTGGGGCGAGACCGTCCAGGGTGCGAGCGCGAGCGTGCTCCCCGTGGACGCGGACTGCTCGACGAGACGCAGCGGCATGCCGTGCGCGATCACGAGTCGGACGTCGGGGCCCTCGACGACGACGGAAGCCTCGTTGCCGGCTACCAGGGCCTGCAGCGCATTTCGGGCACCCGCGCTCTTCCTGACCAGCACGAAGCGGGCGTTCATCCACTTCTTCATCGTGCTGGCGCCGATGCCATCGTTCGTCCCGCGCGTGCGCACCGTGACCGTGCCGTCGTACGGCAAATCCGAGAAGAACGCCTTGCCGTTCGCATCGGTCGTGGCGCTCGGCGTTGCGGGAAGCGCGACGCCCTCCTCCGGCTTCGGTGGCGGAGCGGGAAGCGCCGAGTCGTCGAGGCCGGATGTGACGTCGTCGAGGTTCACGAGGGCCGCAGCGATCGTGTCCCCCGCCTCGAGCACGACGCCCGGCAGGGGCACATTGCCCGGGCCGACGACGAGCACCTCGACGCTGCCCCGGCCTGCGGAGGGATCGGGCATCGGCGCCTCGCGCCCTTCGAGCGCGGGGGCTTGCTCTGTCTTCTCGGCGGAGGCCTCGACGACCATGTCCGCATCGGGGCCCGCGTCGTCGACGATGCGCTCGTCGTCCTGCAAGCCGGCCTCACCGAAGAGATCACCCTCGATGACGAGCCACGCAACGGCAGCCAGGGCGAGCAAGCACAGACCGGCGGCAACGACGCGGCGTCGGTTCATGGTCACCTCCCGGGAGCCCGTTCCGTCAAGCCGCCATCGTAGGCCTCGGCCCGGCCCCGAATTGCAAAAGCGCCGCATTCAGCGCGTTGGGGGCTATCGACTCTGCCTCGGTGCCGGGAGCACGACCCGCAGCGGGAGGCGCTTTCCTTCACTTACGGAGACCGGCACCTTCTTCGAGCGCGAGGCCCAGTACACACGGATCTCCGTCACGCGCGGATCGATGCGCGTGATCGTGCGGCGCCCGCGGTGGTCGACGTAGCGATCGACACGCTGGACGCCCTTCTGCTCGTCGATGTAGGACACGCGCTCGCCCTTCACCTGTGCCACGAACCGCGCGAAGGGCAGCGGCTCACCGAGGTCGTCCACGACCTCCAGGACCACGGTCGCACCCTTGCCTTCCTGCAGCGCGAGCGCTTCAGTGACGCCGGCGGTGACCGTCACCGTGCCCGTCGTGAACAGCAGGCCGCGCTGCGTGACCTTCACCGGATGCTCGCCTACGCGAAGGTCCTTGATCACGGCCACGCCACGAGCGTTGGTGATGGCGGACTTGTAGCCGATGCGGACCTTGCCGCCGACGACGGGCGTGCCGTCGTGTCGCGTGACGCGCACCTCCGCGTGGCCGCGCGGGCCGCCCCCCCGCGTGCGGAACGAGCCGCTGCGCCCGCCGCCGCCGATGCCGATCCGGCTGTTGGTGAAAGGAGCTTCACCCATCGTCGGATCCGGCTCGGGCAGCTGGACCGAGCCGGTGAGGGGCTGGCTCGCGTCCGTGCCCATGCGTAGCTCTAGGGTCCGCTCGGCCGTCGTGTCGGGGATGCCGATACGGAACGTGATCAGTTCCCGACGGAAGAACGGCACGCCCTTCACGTGCACCGTGCCGAAGCCGTCCCGCATGCTCTCGGGGCGGAGCTTCGACTTCGAGCCGATGCGGAACTCGTGCACCTTCGCATCGGACGCGGGCGAGCCGTCGTACGCGAGCACCGTGAGCCGCACGTCGACCGTTTGCCGGAGCGGCACGACCACGTCGAGCTCGTTCGCGTACGCGCTGAGCGCTTGGCTCCAGAGGTCGTCGTCCCAGTAGACGTGTCCGTCCGGTGGTGAGACACGCGTCCGGAACGAGCTCCAGCCGGTGTGGTCTTCCAGGTGGTAGCCGGCGAGTACGTCCACCCACGCTTCCGCGTCGCCGCCCCCACGCAGCTCGTCCTTGGCCACCGCCCTGGCCACCTCCAGCGGACGCCCGGTCTCGGCGTCGACGTAGCGACGACGCACGCGGCGCACTTGCTCGGCTCGGACCGTCTGGACCTCGCTTGTGATCGGGATGGGTGGTGTGAGGATCGCCTTGGTGAGAGAGTCCGATGCCGATTGGACCTGCACCGTGTCACTTCCAAGCACGATGTCGTCGAAACCGTGGCGGCCGTCGTCTTCCGTCGTCGTGTGCGTGAGGCCATCGAGCTGGCCGTCGCGGTGCCGCGCGACGAGCAGCATGGCCCCGGGAATCGGCTCGCCGCCGCGATCCACCACCCGGATCGTGACGCGCTGCGGCTTCGCGCTCGCAGCGGATCCCGTGCCCTCGAGGGCGGCCACCGGTTGCTCCGATGGGTCGGCCGCCTGCTCCTCTTCCGCTGCCTCGATCCGCATCGCGGCCTCGGGACCCATCGAGCTCTCGGTGCGCCGGTCGTCGGCCAGGTCGGCGTCGTCGGGTCGGGTGCCCGTGAAGAAGACCAGGATCAACGCGGCGACAGCCAGCAGGCCCGCGAGCACGACCTGCCGGAGCGGACTCACGCCTTGCCCTTCCGCGCCCACTTGCGGCCGCGGATCAGCAGCTGCAGCAGCAGGAAGAGACCGGCGAAGGTCGCGAGCTCGGCCGGCAGCCGATCGAACACACCGGCCTCGCCGCTGAAGATCCAGCGTGCGCCGACGTAGGCGACGAGAGCGCTGACGATGTCGATGAAGGTGGACTTGATCTTCATGGCGCGGGCCTCGCGGCCGGGGCCCCCATCTTGGCAGCAATCGAGCCCTCCGACACCCTTCGCGACGCCGGAGGCGCGCGCATAGAACATCGGCCATGAGTGCCGACTACGTTTTCTCCCTCCTCCGCGTGAACAAGGCGTACGGCCGCAAGGTCGTGCTCGACGGCATCAGTCTGTCCTTCATCCGCGGCGCGCGCATCGGCGTCATCGGCGCCAACGGCAGCGGCAAGACGACCCTCCTGCGCGTCCTGGCCGGGGTCGAGACGGAGTTCGACGGCGACCGCTGGGCGGACCCGAAGGCCTCGATCGGCTACCTCCCCCAGGAGCCGCAGCTCACGCCCGGCACGGTGAAGGACAACATCGACGAGGGCGTCGCCGGCGTCACGGCGCTGCTCACCGAGTTCGACGAGCTGACCGCGAAGATGTCGGAGCCGGGCCCGGACGACGACATGGACAAGATCATGTCGCGCATGGAGGCGGTGCAGACCCAGATCGACATCGTTGGCGGCTGGGAGATCGACCACAAGGTCGGTCAGGCGCACCACGCGCTCGGCTGCCCTCCCATGGAATCCCCCATCGACAACCTGTCGGGGGGTGAGCGCCGTCGCGTTGCGCTCTGCAAGCTGCTGCTGCAGCACCCCGACGTGCTGCTGCTCGACGAGCCCACCAACCACCTGGACGCCGACGCCGTCGACTGGCTCGAGCGCCACCTCGATGAGTACGAGGGCACGGTCATCGCGATCACCCACGACCGATACTTCCTCGACAACGTCGCGCAGTGGATGCTCGAGATGGACGAGGGGCGCGCGACCCCCTACCAGGGCAACTACTCCGTCTACCTCGAGAAGAAAGAGAAGAGCATGCTCGAGGCGGACCGGAAGCAGCGCCGGCGCAAGCAGCTCCTGAAGCAGGAGCTCGAGTGGATCAACAAGAACCCGAAGGGCCGCCAGGCGAAGCAGAAGGCGCGCGTCAAGAACTACGAGGCGCTCTACGAAGAGACCCAGGCGGCCGAGAAGAAGGACGACCAGGTCACCATCACCATCCCGATCCCGCGCAAGCTCGGCTCGAAGGTGATCGCGGTGAAGGGCCTCACGAAGCGCTTCGGCGACCGCACCGTGATCAACGACCTCTCGTTCGAGGTGCCGCCCGGCGCCGTGGTCGGGATCATCGGTCCCAACGGCACGGGCAAGACCACGCTGCTCAAGCTCATCGCCGGCCAGTACGAACCCGACGAGGGCGCGATCGAGACGGGCCCGACGGTGGCGCTCTGCTACGTGGACCAGGACCGCGCGGACCTAGATCCCAACAAGACGGTGTTCGAGGAGATCAGCGACGGCGCCGACGAGATCCAGCTCGGCAAGATCAAGGTCAACGCCCGCGCCTACGTCTCGAAGTTCAACTTCCGCAAGGGCGACCAGCAGCAGCGCGTCGGCACGCTCTCCGGCGGTCAGCGCAACCGCGTGCAGCTCGCCAAGATGCTGCGCAAGGGCGGCAACGTGCTGCTCGTCGATGAGCCGACCAACGACCTGGACGTCACCACCATCCGCGTGCTCGAGGAATCGCTCGCGAACTTCGCGGGCTCGGCGCTGGTCGTCTCCCACGACCGCTTCTTCCTCGACCGCGTCGCGACGCACATCCTCGCGTTCGACGAGGGCGCCAAGGCGCGCTTCTTCGAGGGCAACTACCAGGCCTACCGCGCACGCCTCGACGAAGAGGGCGACGACCGCGAGGACCGCGGCGGCGGCAAGCACCGCCGGCTCACGTAAGCCCTACCTGACTAGGCGAACGCCTCGACCAGCGTCTCCGGGTCCACGCGGTCCTCCGGACCGTGGCACACGTGCCACACGGCCGCCCAGACCAGGCACATCAGCGCGAGACAGATCGACTCCGCCACCGCGACCACGGTGAACGCCTCTGCGACCTGGCGATCCGCCACCAGGCGACCCTGCCAGAGCTCGGGCACCCACCACGCCGCCGTGATGTAGGCGAAGAGCAGGGGAAACACGACGAGCGTCACGAGGAACCGGTAGCGACGCCAGTCGTTCGGATCCGCGCCGCGGACCTTGTTGCGGACCAGCGTGCCGAAGCCCCGCAGCGGACGCTCGCCGGACCAGAGGATCGGCAACGCCACGCCGAACGCAATCGCATAGCGCGAGTCGATCCCCAACAGCCCGACCCCGACGAGGCCACTGCCGACGCCGAGGACGAACCCCAACGTGAGCCCGATCAGCGATCCGTAGAACGCGTGGGGCATTCCGATCGCGAGGGCATCCACCCACGCATGGCGCACCCGCGCCAGCCGCGAGAGGACGAACGCCGGCAGGAACGACAGCACCACGACCGCCGCGACCAGCTTCCACGCGAACCCGATCACCCGGGCCTCGAACGCGTTGATGCCGTCCATGAAGCCCGGCACGCCTCCGGTCGCGGCGACGAGCTGCGGCCACCCCTCTGCATAGGCGTTCCGATAGAGCCAGAGCGGGTACGCGAGGAGCGCCGCGACCACGAAGAACGGCGGTCCGTAGCGGAGGACCAGAAAGGGCAGCCGGCGCAGCACGGGCGCAGTTTCTCACGTCCAACGCCGATTTTTTCCTTGGTGCGTGTTAGTTGTTTGTTACTCTATGCCCCGGTGGTCGAGAACCCCCCTTTGTCTTTTTGATGGGAGGTTCTCCATGCACGCACTCTCTCGGGCCCGCGAGGCCCTGGCAGCCGTCGATCTCCGCCCCGGTCTGCCCGTCGACGAGGTCCACACCCGCCTCCAGCAGGGCCTGCGGCTCAAAGACACCGGCCAGCGGACCCTGGCCTTCTACCTCGTCGAGATGGACGAGCGGCGGCTCTACAGCAAGTCGGGACTCAACACGACGGTCGAGTACGCCGAGGCCCGCCTGGACCTCACGCAGCGGCGCACCCGCGAGCTGCTCTCCGTCGGCCGCAAGCTGCTCGAGCTGCCCTTGATCGACACCGCGTTCTGCGAAGGGGAGATCGGATGGGCGAAGGTAGTCGAGCTCGTGCGCGTCGTCGTGCCCGAGCACGAGGCGGCTTGGCTCGAACGAGCGCGCTCCCGCTCCTATCGCAGGTTGCGTGTCGAAGTTCGCACCGCCAGACCTGGAAGTGCGCCACGCGATGACGGCCGCGGGTTGCCGCACGTCCGCTTCCCTGTGCGCGCGAAGCTCAGCGGGATCGGCCACAAGACCTGGGACGCCGCAAAGAAGGCGTTCGGGGACGAGATCGGCCGTCCGGCGGACGACGCGGAGATCATGGTCGCGTTCGCCGAGATGTTCCTGAGCAGTCAAGCCGACGGGAGCATCCCGGGGCGCAAGCCGCTCGACATGTCCCTCTATCGCATCGTGGTCGATCGCGGTCCTGACCCCGACGGTGGCCTGACGACCGAGACCGAGCTCGGCCCGGTCGAGGTCGAGGAGGCGGCGTGCATCCAGTGCGACGGCGAGTGCGTGGATCCGGACGGCCACCCGGTCGACGATGGCCACGCGCCCAAGACCCCGCCCGCGCTGCGCAAGCGCGTGCTGAAGCGTGACGGCGGTCGCTGCCGGTGCTGTGGTTCCCGGCGGGAGCTGCACGTGCACCACATCGTGTGGCGCTCCAAGGGCGGCAAGACGGTGATCTGGAACCTGATCACGCTCTGCGCGCGCTGCCACGCCCTGGTGCACGAAGGGCTGCTCGTACTCGAGGGAGAGCGTGCGGAGGACATCCGCTTCCTCGACGAGGCCGGCAATCCGCTCCACGAGCCGGGCGAACACGTGCATCCGGCCGTGCGATGGCAATTGGCGAAACCGCCATTTTCTGGGGCTGGCGGGGCGGCGGGCGCCCGCCGCGACGCGCAAGAGGAGCCCGAAGCCCCCCTGGAGCCGGACGAGGATGCGTTCCGCGAGATCGCCGGGCAGGATGCCCTGATCGAGCGCATCGAGCTCGCGGTCGCCGGGACCGCGGCGCGGGAGAAGCCGTTCCCGCACACGCTGTTCATGGGGCCTCCCGGCACGGGCAAGACGACGCTCGCGCGGGCCATCGGGGCGCGCATCGGCGCGCGGGTGCACGAGACGGCCGGACCCGTGCTGCGCGAGGTGCAGGACGCGCTGAACCTGCTCGAGGGCATCCAGGGCGGTGATGTGCTGTTCCTGGACGAGATCCACGCCGTGCCGCGGGTCGTACTCGAAGCCATGTACAGCGCGATCGATGCGCGTGAGGAGCCGTTCACGCTGATTGGCGCCACCACCCACCTAGGCGACCTGCCGTCGGCCCTGTGTACACGGTTCATGCACCGGGAAGGGCTCGCGTTCTACGCGGATGAGCAGCTGGCGCACATCGCGGCTGCGGGAGCGACGCGGGAGGGGTTCACGCTCGAGACCGACGCAGGGCTCCGACTGGCATCCGCCGCTCGCGGGACGCCGCGCGGGGCGCTGGTCCTGCTCGAGCACGTCCTGAATGCCGCCGCGGCCCTGGGCCGGCGCGAGGTCCAACTGGGCGACGTGGAGGCCACCCTGAAGCGGCTGGGCTACGACGACGAAGGCCTCATGCCGCCGGAGCAGGCGTATCTGAAGGTGCTGCGGGCGAGCTCCGATCCGGTCTCGATCGAGCGCCTGGCGCTCCAGCTGGGCTCGAACGTGCGCACGCTCGTGCGGAACGTGGAGCCGTTCCTCTTCCACCTGGGGCTCGTGCGCATGACGGCGCGCGGGCGCGTGGCCGCCCACCGACCGCGAATTCGCGGGACAGCGGGCCTCCGGGCTCGTCATGGTGGGTGCGATGCAGACGGAGCAGCTGGTTCGGTCCGCGCAGGCGGGAGATGGCGACAGCCGTGAGGCGCTGGCGCGGGCCTGGCTGCCGGTCGTCTATGGCGTGGCGCTGGCGCGTACGCGGAATCGGGCGGCGGCCGAGGATCTGACGCAGGAGGCCTTCTTTCGGGCCTTCGCGAAGCTCGAGACCTTGCGCAATCCGGCGCGGTTCGGGCCGTGGATCTTGCGGATCGTGAAGAACGCCGCGCGGGATCTGGCGAGGCGGGGGGAGCACAGGACGCGCGTGGCCGCGTTCGATCCGCCGTCGCCGGAGGAGCCGCTGCCGGGGGAGAACGCAGCGGTGGACGCGTGGCGCGGGCTGCCCGAAGAGGAGCGCCTGGTCTGCTGGCTGAAGGTCATGCAGGACCTCTCGCTGCGTGAGATCGCATCGCTCATCGGATCTTCGAAGAGCGCCGTGGGCCGGCTGTACAGCAAAGGCCTCGCACGGATGCGAAGGGAGCTGAGCCATGTCCGCGTCTGACGAGAAGGACCTGGAGGCGCTGCGTACCGGGTTGGCGGAGCTGGAGCCGTCGCCCGACCTGGCCGAGACGGTGGCCGCGATCGCGCGTGAGGCATCGAGCACGGCGCGCGTGCGTCGGTTTCCGGGATGGCTCGTGCCGGCGGCAGCGGCGCTGATCGTCGCCGGGGTGTTGGTGGCTCGTGGGATGGGAAGCGGACCGGCAGGGCCGGAGGACGATCGCATCCTCGTGGACAAGTTCGCGGGCGGGATCGTGATCGCGCCTTCGCCGGCGGAGGTCGCGGCGCGCCGAGCGAAGAACACCCAGGTCGAGCCGAAGGCCTATGAGTACATGTCGTTCCCCCAGGAGGAGGGCGTCCTGCTCATGGGCCCCGAGCTGGTGGTGCCCGACGACGCGATGATCCGGGGTGCAGGCGCGCAGATCGAGGTGCACACGCAGAAGGGCGTGTGGAAGCCCGCGGCGGGCACGCGGTATCTGGAGCTGACGCTGGGCTCGCCCGGGAAGAACGCCACGACGGCTCGGGTGTCGTGCGTGCTGAGCACCGCGTACACGGGCACGCTGCTCGTGCCCGACTCGTTGGCGCGCGCGCTCGCTCTGCACGAGTCCGAAGTGCCCGGTGGCTTCGTGGCGAAGCTCGGTGGGCAAGAGCAGCCGATCCGCGGACAGCGCGCGATGGCGCGGGTGCGGATCCCGGAGCTGGGCGTGGACCGCGTGGTCGAGGTGCAGACGCGGGCGCCGCATCATCCGCGCGATCTCGGCAAGCCGCCGAAGACGGGGTTCAAGAACGAGGGTGCGATCGTCGTGTCGGGTGCGCTGCCAAGCCGGGTGGCGCACTGCGACAAGCTGGTCGTCAGGTCGGACGGGAGCGTCCAGGTCGTTTCCGATGGCGGCCCGGGCGCCGACATGACCTTGGAGACGGACAGGTCGGAGGGTCCCCTGCAGCTGGGCATCTGGCAGCCGGGCCCTGTGCAGCTCGGACTGATCTACAAGGCCAAGGGCGAGCGGCCTGCCGCGACCGTCGTGCTCGGGGCGTACGACTTCGAGAACGCGAAGTACCCCGTCTACGAGTTCCCGGTCGAATGGGTGACGCTCGCACAAACCGACGAGCCGGGGGCGCGCGTCACGATTGCGCGCGTGTGGCGTGGCGGGCAGGCGATTCCCTCGCTCGAGGGGGCGGTGGTCACAACGGTCGGGAAGGACGGCCGCATCCGGTTCCCGCGCGTGGCGGGCGAGCCGGCCTCCACGCTGCGGATGCTCGTGCAGCGCAAGCAGGGCATGTCGTTCCACGAGGTGCGGATTGCGAAGCCGGTGGATGCAAGCCCGGTGATCGAGTTCACGATCAACGACGACGGGACGGTGCGCTCCGGGAAGTCGAAGTGGAACGCGCTCGGCGAGCCGATGAAGGCCATGCAGGGCATCGCGGCGGCGATTCGTGAACACAAGCCCGCGGTCGAACGCGTGGTGATTCGGGCGCACCGGGATGCGACGTGGGATGCGCTCGCGTGCGTACTCTTCGGCGCCGTGAAGGCGGAGGTGCGCGCCATCCGTCACTACGCCGTGCACGACGACTACACGGGGACACCTCGGATTGCGTTCGTGGACAACGACCTCGCGGCAGATCGCGGTCTCGCACCGGGCGCGCCGCCGGACATCCTGGAGGGCGCAGCCGTCATCCTGCTCCGCCGACACAAGGACGGACGACTGCACGTGAGGCTGAGAACGGGCCAGGAGACCGTGAGCGTGGCGCTCCCGGACGCGCCCGACATCAACATCCGCAACGCGATCGTCGGAGCGCTCGGCGAGACGGTGAAGGGCAAGGTCGGGACGATCCGCATCATTCCCGCGACCCGGGATGCGCCGGCGTGGCTGGTCCAGGTCGCGCTCGAGGCGTTCCACGCAGCGGGGGCGACCCAGGTGCTGTTCGACGCGCCGGCGCCTTCGCAGCGGGGTCGCTAGCCGCGCGCGCGGTCGGCGTTCCAGCGCGCGGCGAGCATGCGATGGAAGTGATGCACGCCGTCCTCCCAGCCGGGCACGTAGGTGCCGCGGCGGTAGAGACGGCTGGCGACCCCACGCTGCGCGCTCTCGACGATGGCGTGGTCCTGGCGCTCGACGAGATCGAGGTCGCCGCCGGGACCGCTGGGCGGTGTCGCCGGATCGCGTAGGAAGGTGAGATAGCGAACGCGCGTGCGGCGCGGGGCGAGGGGCTCGACGACGTTGACCGAGAGGCCCCAGGCGTAGAGGTTGAGCATCACGTTCGGGAAGAACCACCCGTAGAGCGCGGTGTCGCCGTCCTTGGCCGTGCCGACCTGCAGGACGCCGTGCGGCAGGAGGTGCGTCTCGTAGGCGTCGCGGTCGAGCAGGCGCGAGAGCTCGGGGTGGACGTGGGCGATGTGCAGGCCCTCGAGGTAGTTGTCGACATAGAGCGTCCACGCGGCGTCGACCTCGTAGGTGGGCGAGCGGGAGGCGTCGTAGTGCCAGCCCGTCGGGTCGAGGTCCGGCGGCAGCGCGTCCGCCCAGCCGGATAGCCAGCTCGCGAAGTCGAGGGCGGGGTCGGGGGCGGTGAAGGTCAGGGGGCCCCAGGTCTCGAGAGGCAGCGCGGGGAGATGGTCCCCGTCGGCGGGGAAGTCCGGTTGCCCGTCCATCTGGGGCATGCCGAGGCAGCGGCCCGCCGCGTCGAAGCGCCGGCCGTGATAGCGGCAGCGCAGGGGCGTCGAGCGCACCTCGTCCTCGAGCAGGAGGGCGCCGCGATGGGTGCAGACGTTCGAGAGGCAGTGAAGGCCGCCGTCGGATTCACGGGTGACAAGAAGCGGTTCATCCAGACCGCCGGGGAGGAGCCGCCAGGGACGCGCCGTACCCGGCGCCAGATCGCGGCACTCTCCCGGGAGGGGCTGCCAGGCGCCGGGAAAGAGCCGCTCGAGGGCCCAGGTGTGGACTGCTGCGCCCCCGTAGAAGGCCGCTGGGAGGCCCCGAGCCTTACGGACGTTCGGGTCGATATCCACGAATTCGTCCACGCAGGGGCTCCTATTGGGGCTCGGACGATTTCGGGAGGGAAACGCGAGGTTCTGGGGCTCCGAAGCAGCCTCAACCCCCCCCGGGCCGGTGGTCGAAAGAAGGGTACCCCACTCAGGTTTACACGTTCGCAACACCTCGAGACACCGTGAGCGCCACACCGGACCCCGACACCGTCAAGACCTCGTCGAACGGCTCCGAGCAGGAGAAGGTCGACCTGAAGCCCGCCGACATGGCGGTGCGCTGGGCGGACTATGCCAAGGCGGCCATCATCTATCCGCCGGGCAGCTCGCGCGTGGAGAGGGCCTTCGATGCGTTCAAGGAAGCGCTGAAGGCGACGGCGATCCACAACCGCGTGCCGATCACGATGTCGCTCGACAAGCTCGGCGTCGGGCGCGAGATCATGGACATCACCGAGGACTCGAAGGAGTCCTGGCTGCGCGACCGCATGCGCTCCGGTGCCCTCGACGGCGTCGTGTTCCACGTCGCGGTGGAAGCCGACACGATGATGGCGTTCACCAAGCGGCTCGCCGACATCCACCTGCGCAAGGGCGCCTCGGAGGAGGGCGAAGAGCTCTGGCCCGAGCACTATCGCGGCATCGATCTCGTGCACCGCGAGTTCGACGGCTCCTTCAAGGGGAACAAGAGCAACCTCGTCCATGGCGAGGCCTCGAAGGACGAAGAGGGCAACGAAGACCTGCTTCCCGGCTTCGAGCACGAGGGCCTCGTCGACCGACTGAGTCTCGAGGGCGGTGTGTCCGACAGCGTCGCGCGCATCAGCGAGCAGCTCTCCGGATCGGGCATGCACCTGCCGGACGAGATCGAGCTCGAGTTCGGCTCGAAGTCCGTGCGCCGCCTCCTGCGGTACGTGGTGCAGTGCATCCCGGAGGACGAGCGCGAGAGCTACAACAAGGCCTCGACGACCGCGCGCAGCATCCTCGGCGGACTCGAGAACATGCTCCAGGAAGAGGGGCAGACGACGGAGTCGGTCACGAAGGACGACAGCGTCGACCTGCAGGCGCTCGTCTTCGCGGCGAGCCGCATGATCTTCAGCCGCGAGCCGTCGGAGATCACGGAGGAGGACCTCCCGGATCGCGGCAAGGGCGGCCACAAGGGCGACGACGAGATCACCGACGACCTCAGCAGCCTGCTGCTCGAGATCAACGGGCTGCCCAAGCAGCGGATCGAGATCGACGACGAGGTCGTGGACGACCACGCAGAGCAGCTGCGCGTCTACTTCCACTACCTGGCGCGGCCCGTCGAAGGCGAGCGTCTCGACACCATCTATGACCACGCAACGCGGCTGCTGCAGGAGTGCAGGGACCGCGAGAAGGCCGCGATCCGCGACGTGCTCGCCGACGTGTGGCACCGCGCCGACGACGTGCGCGGACGGCGTCGCGTGATCGAGTTCTTCACGCACGCGAAGAAGACGCGGCTCCTGCGCGAGTGCGGTGCCCTGCCGCCCGAGTACGTGCAGCAGTCGTTCCCGCGTGACTTCGGCATCTACCTGGACGGCATCGATCCGACGGATGCCGGCGACCGCTCGGAGCTGCTCGAGGTGATCCGCGGCCTGGACGCGGCCAAGATCTCGGGCGTCGAAGCTGCCTTGATCTCCGGTCCCGAGAGCCTCGGCCATCCGGGACGGGCGCAGGCCATCCTCGCGCTCAAGAGCGAAGCGGCCCTGCCGTTCGTGGGCCCATTGCTGGCGCTGGAGGACGCGGAGGTCACACCGGCGCTCGTGCGCTACCTGCGCGATCTCGGCGCGGGCAACCAGGCATGCGTGGCGCTCGAGGTCCTCGGCGAGTTCGGCCGCTACTCGGACCACTACCTGCGCGACTGCGCGCGGAGCTTGATGAGCGGCGCCGTCTATCCCGGCGTGCTCGTCTACCAGGCCGACATGCTCAGCACGCTCGTCGGGCAGAAGAACACGGAACCGCACCAGCGGGTGCGGGCAATCCACGGGCTCGGTGCGCTCGGCACCAACGACGCCAAGCGTCGCTTGAAGCTCCTGCTCAAGCGCCGGTTCGGCCTCTTCCCGGTGGAACCCCTGAACATCCGGCAGGCCGCCCGCTCGGCATTGATCGCGATGGAGAACCGACGTGTGTGAACGCGTTCCCCACACCACGGCGCTCGAGCACGAAGAGCAGGAGGCGCGTCCGGCGACCGTGCCTGCGTTCGTCGACGAGCTGGTCGTCGCGCTGACGAACGCGCGCATCTACCAGCCCGACCATCCGCGCGTGCTGCGCTCGCTGTCCTCGCTCTCGGACCAGCTGAAGGACCTGCTGCGGCAGTCCACCCGATCGAGCCTGATCATCGGCGCCGCCGAGGACTACCTCTTCCACGAGGGCCAGCCGCTGCTCGGCGCGAGCCTCTCGGCCTTGCGGCTGATCAAGTCGCTCGAGGCACTGGGCTCCGGCGGCATCCGCTTCGCCGAGGGCGCCAGCAGCGAGGAGTTCCTGAACCTCGTCTACGTGCTGGGGCGCGGAACGCGCGGCCCGAGCCGCGTGGACGACGCCAACCAGGTGCTGTTCGATCGCGGCTGCCGGCGCATCCACTTCCTGAACCCGTACGCCGAGCTGGTGGATGGCGACGGTGCGGCACACGGCGGCACCGGACCCGGCCAAGCCTCGCCGTGGGGCGCGCTGCATGATCTCGACTCGCTGCTCGACGTCGAGCAGTCGGCCAAGTCCGTGACGGAGGTGTACCAGCACACCGTCGCCGACCTGCAGGAGATCACGATCCGCGCCGCGCGCGGCCACACGGTCTCGCTGGACAACTCCCAGGGCGACGTCGAGGAGCTGCTCAAGTCGATCGTGCACAGCGGCCAGGCGCTCTTGAACCTGTGCCGGTACGAGAACTACGACGCGTTCACGTTCGGTCACAGCATCCGCGTGTGCTCGCTCGCCCTGTATTTCGCAAGTCAGCTCACCGAGAACAAAGAGCTCCTGCAACGGATCGGCATGGCGGCGCTCATGCACGACGTCGGCAAGGCGCGCGTGCCCTTCGAGGTGCTGCACGCCAAGGGCCGCCTGACGCAAGAAGAGCGCGCCATCATGTCGTCGCACACGGAGCACGGCGGGCGCATCCTGCTCGAGATCGCCGACTCGGATCCGGCCACCGTGGCCGTCGCGTTCGGACACCACGACCGCTTCGGCGTCGACGACCTCGGCACGCCCAAGCAGTCGATCGTGACGCGCCTGACGAAGATCTGCGACGTGTACGAGGCGCTGACGGCCGTGCGGCCCTACAAGGACCGCATGTCGCCGATCCGCGCGTACCGCATCATGCTCACGATGGACGGCGCGTTCGACCGCGGTCTGTTGCGCCGGTTCATGGAGATCAACGGCGTGTATCCCGTGGGCTGCCGCGTCGAGCTCTCCGACGGGCGCAGTGGCCGCGTGGCGAAGCAGACGCGCGTCCTGACGCGGCCCCAGGTGCAGCTGGAGTCGGCGCCGTTCTGCCCGACGGAAGAGGTGCTCGACCTGAGCCGCCTCCGCGGCCCCGATGCTGTACACGTCGAGCAGCTGCTGCCGGAGACGGTCGGCAAGACCCTCTGAGCCGCGGTAGTAGGATGCTCCCCCCTCGAGAGGAGCACCCATGCTGCGCGTCCTGCTTCCGACCATGGCCGTTCTCGCCGTGCTGGCGATCGGCATGACCGTCTGCGTGAGCGAGGCGCCGCGCGCCGCCGCGGCCGCCACGCGCTACGAGATCGACACGAGCCACTCGAGCATCCTGTTCCGGCTCGACCACCTGGGTGTGAGCGCCTCGTACGGGCGCTTCAACCAGTTCACCGGGTCGTTCACGTTCGATGCGAAGGACCCGGCCGCCTGCGCGGTCGAGGTCACGGTGGACGCGAACAGCGTGGACACCGCACACGAGGGACGCGACGAGCACCTGCGCAAGCCCGACTTCTTCAACGCCGCGCAGCACAAGACGATCACGTTCAAGAGCACGCGCGTGCAGGGCACGACGAGCCCGAAGCACTTCGACGTCGTCGGCAACCTCACGCTCCGCGGCGTGACCAAGGAGGTCACGGTGCGGATGAAGCTGATCGGCGAGAAGGACCTCGGCACGCGGTTCGGCTACCGGGCCGGGTTCGAGGGCACGCTGCGGTTCAAGCGCTCCGAATACGGCATGGGGTGGGGCATCGACAAGGGCTCGCTCGGCGACGAGGTGACGCTGATCCTCGCCTTCGAAGGCGTGAAGAAGTAGCGCGCTGCTCTTCGAGGCGATCCTGCGCGTCGCCCCGGCCGCGGGGGCGGCCTTCGGTGCGGGGCTCCTGCTCCGCTATGCCCTGCCCCGCGTGCGCGTACCCGTGCTGCTCGCGACCGTGGCCGGATTCGTCGTCGGCGTGATCGTCCGCGGCGGATGGCCGGCGCTGCCGCCGGCCGACACGTTCTGGTGGGCGGCGTGGGCCGCGCCGTTCGGTGCTGTGGCGTTCGCGCTCGTGCCGCCGCAAGCACCGTCACGCAGCCCGTGGCCACAGGGTCTCGTGGCGCTGCCGCTCGGGCACGCGCTCGGCGTCCAGGCGTCGGTGGCGTTGGGCCTGCTCGCGACGCTGTGGGGCGTGGCGCTGTTGGGGGCGTCGGTCGCGGCGTGGGGCACCCCGCGTCGGGGCGCGTTCGGGGCCGGGCCCACGGGCCTCCTCGTGCTGCTCGGCCTGGTGCTCGCCGCGTGGCGGTATGCGGGCTTGCCCGTCGGTGCCGTGCTGCTGCTCGCCGCCTCGCTCGCGCTCGTCGCGTGTCCGCTGCCGAGGCGACTCGAGGGACCGTCGGTGGTCCTGGCGGTGGCGATCGCGGGGGGCGTCGCGTGGTGGGCGCACCGGACGTCGCCGCTCTTGGAGCTCTACGCGGGCGGATAGAAGGACGCGGCGGTGAAGCCCCCGTCGAGGGGGAGCACGACGCCGTTGATCCAGCCCGCGTCCTCGCCGGCGAGGAAGCGGACCGCGTGCGCGACCTCCTCCGGCGTGCCGATGCGGCCCGTCGGAGTGGCGGTGAGCACCGCGTCGAAGAAGCCCGGGTCGCCGAGCACGCCCTCGGTGAGCGGCGTCTTCACGTACCAGGGGGCGACGAGGTTGACCGTGACGCCGTCGGCGCCCCACTCGCGCGCGAGGTTGCGCGTGAGCTGCGCGAGGCCGGCCTTCGCCGCGGCGTACGGCGCACCCGTGGGCAGCGCGGTCATGCCGGCCACGCTGCCGACGTTGACGATGCGGCCGAAGCCGCGTTCGCGCATGCCGTCCGCGCACTGGCAGGAGAGGAAGAAGGGGGCGGTGAGAGCGAGCCCGATCAGGCGCCCCCACTCATCCACGGTGTAGTCGCCGGCTTCGCGGCGCACGTTCCCACCCGCGTTGTTCACGAGCACGTCGACGCCGCCGTGCGCGTCGATCCAGGCATCGACGACCGCCCGCGTGTCCTCGACCTCGAGCAGGTCGGCGACGAGGATCTCCGCGATGCCGTCCTCTGCGGCGATCTCGTCGGCAACGCGACCGAGCGCCTCTTCCGTGCGGGCGAGCAGACCGACGCGACAGCCGTCGGCCGCGAAGCGCTTGGCGATGGCCTCGCCGATGCCGCGCGAGGCGCCTGTGACGAGGACCGTCCGCGGGGTCATGCGTGCTACTCGCTGCGCTTGCGGCGCACGCTGTAGAACGGGTCCGAGGGGGTCGGGGCGTCGGTCACGTTGGGCACACGCCCTTCCAAGGTGCGCCGCTCGGGGGCCGCGATCTGCGGCTCGCAGGTGAAGAGCAGCTCCTCCGCGCCCGGGAGACGCGAGAGGAGGTCGACCAGCTGCCGATGCATGTCGCGCGTGAACACGGTGCCGCCGACCTCGACGCGGCGGCCCTTCATCTCGACCGTGAGCTTCTTCTCGTCACGGAGGATCGGATGCGCGCCAATGGCGCGGCGCACGCGTTCGAGCAAGGGGCTTTCCATGGCGGCCGAGGGTACTACCGGACCAGCCGGCGCACCCGCACGATCCGGACCCGATCGCCCGCCGGGGTCTCGAGCTCGGTGCCGACGTGGGCGAGCGCATGCCGCACGTAGCCGAGGGCGCGTACGCCGCCCGCATGGGGCGCGTAGGTCGCCGACGTGAGCGTGCCGACGCGCTTTGCCTCGTGGACGAGGTCGACCCCCGTTTCCGGAACCGCGTCGCCTTCCGCCGCCAGCACGCAGAGGCACCGCGGAGCGTGGCCGCGATCGAGCGCCATGACGACGGGCTCCTGTCCGGGGAAGCAGCCCTTGGACCACGACACGGTGTCCTGCAGGCCCGCCTCGTTGAAGAGCACGTCCTCGCCCAGCTCCGGGCCGTAGGCCGGGACGCCCTCCTCGATGCGCGCGACCTCCAGCGCTGCGAGGTCGCCCTCGGGCAGGTCGATCGCGGCGATCGCGGCGGCTGCGTTCTCGGCCGGCACCTTGAGCACGTAGCGCGTGCGGCGGCCGAGGTCGAGGTGGAGCACGTGCACCGGGCCGCCGCCGAGCTCGCCTTCGCGGCAAGCCGTCGCGGCGGGCACGGAGAGCCCGGCCTGCTCGAGCGCGGTGGCAGCATCCGGACCGACGAGGTCGATCCGCACGTCGTCGCTCGGCTCGAACGCGGTGTCCTCGAGGATCACGTACTTCTCGAGCGTGGGAATGGCCGCTTCGGCCGCGGTCGGGAAGTTGAGCCAGTAGTGCGTGGACGCGTTCCAGATCAGGAGATCCGCGACGATGCGTCCCTTGGGCGTGAGCAGGCACGCGGGGCGGACGTGCGCGGGCCCGATGCCCATGACGTCCTGCGTCAGCATGCGGTGCAGGTAGTCGGCGCGGTCGGCGCCGACCACGCGGACCCAGCGGCGGTCGTCCCGTCGCACGATCACGACGCGCTCCTCACTCGCCTCGCGGGACCCACGGTACGTCCGCGACACCCGCGTCGTGGTTGGCGCGCCGCGCCAGCACGAAGAGCAGGTCGGAGAGTCGGTTCAGCCAGCGAACGAGGACCATGTCGACCTCGTCCTCGCGCGCGAGCGCCACGAGGGCGCGCTCGGCGCGGCGGCAGACGGTGCGCGCCACGTGCATGCGGCTGCCGGCTTCCGTGCCGCCCGGCAGGATGAACGAGGTGAGGGCGGGCAGGCCCTCCTCGGCCGCATCGATGGCGGCCTCGAGCGCGGTGACGTCCTCGTTCGTGAGCGGGGCGATGCCCGGGTCCTTGCCCGGCACCGTCGCGACGAACGCGCCGAGCCGGAAGCAGGCTTCCTGGGCCGTGGCGAGGATCGCGTCCGCGGCTTCCGTACCCCCGTCGGTGGCCCGGACCCAGCCCAGGATCGCGTTGAGCTCGTCGACCGTGCCGTAGGACTCGACGCGCAGCGCGGCCTTGCTCACCCGGCGGCCGCCGAAGAGTCCGGTCGTGCCGTCGTCGCCCGTCTTGGTGTAGATCCGCATTGCGGTCGCATCCTCGCACGCGGGTTCGGCTCCGCTCCGTACAATCCGCCGCCCGTGAAGCGCCGTTCACCCCTGCTTGCCGTCTTCCTGACCGTGGTCATCGACCTCCTGGGATTCGGCATCGTGCTGCCGCTGCTGCCCCTGTACGGGAAGCTCTACGACGCCCAAGGCAGCACGCTCGCGCTGCTGTTCATCTCGTTCTCCGGGATGCAGTTCCTGACCGCGCCGATCTGGGGCCGGCTGTCGGACCGCTTCGGCCGTCGGCCGATCATCCTGGTCGGGCTGTGGGGCTCGTTCGGCTCATACACGTTGTTCGGGCTCGCCCCGATGACGGGCGCGCCGCTCGCCGTGCTCTTCGTCTCGCGCCTGCTGGCCGGCACGTTCGGCGGCACCATCTCGACTGCGTCGGCCTACATCGCCGACGTCACGTCGCGCGAGGAACGCGCGCGGGGGATGGCGCTCATCGGCGCCGCCTTCGGCATCGGCTTCACGATCGGCCCCGCGGTCGGCGGCCTGGGCGACCTGATCTCGCGTTCGGCACCGGGGTTCATCGCGGCGGGGTTCTCGCTGCTCGCCGTGCTCTATGCGCTCAAGAACCTGCCGGAGCCGGAGCGCCATCGGGAGCACGCGAGCCACACGTGGCTCGACCTGAACGCACTCGGTGCCGCGTTGGGGCGCCAGGCGATCGGTGCCCTGCTCACGACCGGCTTCATCGCCGTAGCCTGCTTCGCGCTGCTCGAGTCGACCCTGAGCCTGCTCGGCAAGGAGGTGTACGACTTCAGCCCGTTCCAGGTGGGACTGTTGTTCTCGTACCTCGGCTTCTGGTCGGCCGTGAACCAGGGCGTCGTGGTGCGGCGCCTGCTCAAGAGCGTGGGTGAGGAGACGCTCCTGGTGATCGGACCGATCCTGCTTGCGGTCGGGCTGCTCGGGATCGGGGTCGTGGACTCGTTGTGGGCGCTGGCCCTGCTCTCGCCGCTCCCGGTGCTCGGGTTCGGGATGATCACCCCCTCGACGTCGAGCCTGCTGTCGCGCCGTACGCCCCCGACGGAGCAAGGCGGCGTGCTGGGGCTGAACCAGAGCCTGCAGAGCCTGTCGCGGATCATCGGGCCGTACGCAGGCATCGCCCTGTTCGAGCTGAGCCCGCCGCTGCCGTTCTATATCGGCGCCGGTGTCGCGCTCGTGCCGCTCCTGTTCGTGGCCCACATCCGCCGGGCGCCGCCGGCCGAGCGCTACTGACCGGTCGGCGGGACGAGGAACACGTCCAGGCCGACGATGGCCGGCTCGTCCGTCTCGACCTGCACGGGAATCGCGTCGTTCTCGGTCGGTCCCCCGAACCACGCGCAGGCATCGGCGGGCTCGCAGAAGAACGTGTCTTCGTCGAGGTCTTCGCCTGCCCTGATCAGGTAGCGGGCGGCGGGGAGCTCCGTCAGCCAGAAGCGCCAGCCGTACTCGGGCTGGACGGGCGTGACGCGGCGCGCGATGCCGGTGGACTCTTCGATCGCGGCGACGTGGAGCTGCTTGCCGACGCGCGGCAGCGTGTCGACGTAGAGCAGCACACGCACGGCGGCCAGCACGCCGTCGGGGTTGGCCAGCCGGATCGTGCCGGAGTAGCGCCCGTCCGCCAGGCCGTTGCGATCGACCGTGATGTCGACCGCGCTGACGTTGGTGTCCTCGCCGGGCGGTGCGGGAATCAGGCTGGCCGACAGCCAGAGCACGCCGTCGTCGGTCGAGGCCTGCACGGCCGTCACCGCCAGCGTCCCGCCGCCCCCGTTCGAGATCGGGATCGTCTCGAGCGTGTCGAAGCCCTTGAAGAGCACCGAGTGCGTGGGCATCGTGAGGATCGGATCCGGACGCGTCTGGCCGAGGCGCGCGATGACGGCCTTGACGGCCTGGTGGACCTGCAGCAGTCCCGCCCCGTGGGCCACGTCGTAGCCCGGCGCGCCGACGTCCAACGCCGTGTCCCGCAGGATGGTCTTGAGATCCGTGGAGGTCAGCGTCGGGTCCATCGAGAGCAGGAGCGCCGCGGCGCCCGACACGTGCGGCGCGGCGTGGCTGGTGCCCTGCAGGCCGCCGATCCCGTACGTCGACGGGAAGGTCGTCTCGTCGCGCACGGTCGAGAGGATGTGATCCGGCCAGCCGCGACCCCAGATGTCGCGCGCGGAGAGGCCGCCGGGCGCCGCCACGTCCACCTCCGGGCCGAAGCTCGAGTAGGCGGTCGCGCGCAGCCGGGCGTCGACCGCGGCGACGGCGAACACGCTGTCGTAGCGCGCGGGGAAGACCACCGCGCCGCCGGTGTTGCCCGTCGCCCCGACGAGGAAGACGCCGCGATTGAAGGCACGACTGCAGGCCGAGCGCAGCTCGGTGCTGTCGATGTTCAGGCCGATGGAGAGATTGAGGATGCGCAACGGCTCCAGCAGCTGTCCGCGCCCGGGGGCGTTGAAGAGCCCGGCGCCGAAGAGCACCGCGTCGGCCACGTCGCTCACGAAGCCGCCGCCGAGTCCGAGGGCACGGAGCGGCATGACCCGGCACCCCGGCGCCACACCCGTGATGCCGAAGTCGTTGCCCTGCTGCGCAACGCAGATGCCCGCGACATGCGTGCCGTGCCAGCTCGACAGACCGGAGGTCAGGAAGCGGTCGCCGGGATCCGTGGGATCCGGATCGCGACCGTCGCCGTCGAGGGCGATCGCCGCGTCGCTGATGAAGTCGTAGCCCGGCTCGAGGTTGTCGATCAGGTCCGGATGGTCGGGCAGGATGCCCGCGTCGATCACGCCGATCACGATGTCGGGATCGCCGAGCGTCACGTCCCACGCGGGTTCGCAGCCGATCGCCTTCAGGTTCCACTGGCCGCCGTAGAGCGGATCGGAGGCCTCGCCCAGCGGTTGGACGATCCAGTCCGGCTCGGCGAACACCACGCCTTCGCAGTCGCACAGGTCCGCCGCGATCGACACGGCCTTGCGGCGGCCGTCGGGGGGGCCGTCGTGGGGATAGCCGAGGCAGTACGTGCCGGAGGCGAGCCGGCGCTGGACGGACAGTCCGTGCGCTCTGCAGAACGCCGCGACGTCGACATCGGCTGCGAGCTGCACGAGCACCCGGTCGCAGGCGCACGGTGGCTCGCCCGCCGCAACCTGCGTCGGCGGCATCGCGGGCGCCGGCGCGGGCTTCGCCAACGGCGGGGCCATCAGGGGCATGGTGCCACCGCTGCCGTCCGCCAGGGCGATCTCGAGCACGTAGGACGCCGACCCGGCGGTGATGGTGACGGTGACGTCGTAGGCCGTGTTCGCCGTGAGGGGGAAGGTCGCGGTGAGCGGCCCCGTCGTGCCGGCGTCGGACGCGACGGGGGTGCCGCTCTCCGTCTCGACGACCGCGAAGCCGATCTCCACCAGGTCCGTGCCGATGCGTCGGAAGTCGAGGCTGAGCGTGGCCTCCTGGTCGGCCAGCGCACCAAAGCGGAAGACGTCGTCGGGGTCGAGCCCGCCGAGGTCCGTGGCGTTGGCCGCGGCGAGACCGGCCACCTCCATGGAGCAGCGCGCGAACAGCGGCGCCAACGCATGCGGTTGCGCCGGGCTGTCGTTCGGCTCGAGCTCGGCGATGCGGCCGAGCTCCATGCCGGGCAGCCGCACCGTGCCGCGCAGGCCCGGGGCGGGCACCTCGGGCTCCTCGTCCGAGAAGCCGCCGCCACCGCCCCCACCGCATGCACCGGTGGCGAGGAGTACGAACAGGACGAGGGGCAGGGAGCGCATCAAGGTCGTTCGATGCTACTGGCGTCTGCCGGTACCTTTTGGCCCGATCATGAAGCAGCGGCAATTCCTGGACGTTGTTCCCCTCGCCGAGGCGAAGTCGCGTTGGCACGGGACCATCGACCTCGAAGCGGTCGGGGCGGAGCGCGTGCCGCTGGGGTCGTGCCTCGGTCGCGTGCTGGCGGACGACGTGCTCGCACCGGGCGACGTACCGGCCTTCGACCGCGCCAACGTCGACGGGTTCGCCGTGCGCGCGGAGGACACGTACGGCGCGTCGGAAGGCGAGCCGACGAGCCTGCGGGTGGTCGGCGTCGGCGTCGCTGCCGGGCATGCGGCCGACACGCCCGTCACACCGGGCACCGCCGTCGTCGTCGCCACGGGGGCCCCCATCCCGCGCGGCGCCGATGCCATGGTGATGGTCGAGGACACCGAGGTCGACGGCGACACGGTGCGCGTGACCGCGGCGGCCGTGCCCGGCGCGCGGTTGAGCGCGGCGGGCAGCGACATCGCGCGTGGCGAGACGCTCTTGCGTGCCGGCACGCCGCTCACCGCGCGGGAGACGGGGACGCTCGCCGCGTGCGGCATCGACGCGGTCGACTGCCGGCGGCGCGTGCGCGTTGCGGTGATCTCCACCGGCGACGAGATCGTCGCGCCCGGGGAGCCGCTCGCGCTGGGTCAGGTGCACGACGCGAACGCGACGCTCGTGGCGGACACCGTGCGCGAGATGGGCGGCGACGCGGACGTGCTCGGCATCGCGCCGGATGACGAAGCGAGCATCCGCGCGCTGCTCGAGCGCGCGAAGCGCGACTACGACCTCACGATCCTGTCGGGCGGCACGAGCAAGGGGCAGGGCGACCTCTCGTACGGCGTGCTGGCGGGGATGGCGGAGATCGTCGTGCACGGCGTGGCGCTCAAGCCGGGCAAGCCGCTCTGCCTCGCCGCGTGGGAGCGGAAGCCCGTGGCCGTGCTGCCCGGCTTCCCGACGTCGGCGATCTTCACCTTCCACGCGGTCGTGGCGCCCGTGCTGCGGCGGCTCATGGGACGCAGCGAGGAGGCGCGCGCGACCGTGCGGGCGACCCTCGGCCAGCACGTGCGCTCGGAGCGCGGGCGGGCGGAGTTCTCGCTGCTCGGGCTCGTGCGCGGGACCGGCGGCCTGGTGGCGTATCCGCTCGGCAAGGGCTCGGGTTCGGTGACGACGTTCGCGCGCGCCGACGGCTTCTTCGAGGTGCCCGCGAACGTCGAGTACGCCGATGCCGGCGACGAGGTCACCGTGACGCTCCTCGGCCACGACGTCACCCCCGCGGTGCTCACGGTCGTCGGCAGTCACTGCCTCGGCCTGGACACGATCGTCGGACACGTCTTCGATGCGGCCGGGCTCGTGAAGGTGATCGCGGCCGGATCCAAGGGCGGCATCGCCGCGATCGGGGCGGGTGCTTGTGACGTCGCGCCGGTGCACCTGCTCGATCCCGAGACGGAGACGTGGAACGCACCCTTCGCCCCCGATGGCACGCGCGTGCTGCGCGGCTACGGCCGCTCTCAGGGTGTCGCGTATCGCGGTGCGCATGCCGCGCACTTCGAGGGCGACGACGTGGAAGCCGCGATGCAGAAGGCGGCGGCCGATCCCGCGCTGCGCATCGCGAACCGCAATCCCGGCAGCGGGACCCGGTTGCTGGTGGACCAGCTGCTCGCATC
>JASJAY010000213.1 GCA_030066775.1 Planctomycetota bacterium | reverse complement strand
GGGGATTCCCTACTACACGATGCGCTTCGTTCGAGGAGAGAGAACGCTCGAGGTGGCGATTGACGAATGCGGAGATCTGACTGCACGCCTTGAACTCCTCGACACGTTCCTGCGGGTATGCGACACGGTTGCATTCGCGCACGAACGGGGCGTGCTTCATCGAGATCTGAAGCCCGCCAACGTTGGCCTGGGGCGCTATGGAGAGGCGGTCCTGCTGGACTGGGGCTTGGCGCGACTTCAGGATCGTCCGGACCTTTCCCGAAGTCAGTGGAAGAGCCGCATACGCGACTTTCGCGATGAGCAGAGCCTTGAGACGCTGGTCGGCGGTGTCGGGACTCCCGGGTTCATGGCGCCCGAACTCCTGCTCGACGATCTGGCGACGGTCGACGAACGCGCTGATGTCTACTCGCTCGGCGCGATCCTCTTTCGGATCCTGACGCAGCGTCTGCCGTTCGACTTTAAGCACTTCCCTGAGCTCATCGAGAAGCTGCGCACCGAGGAACCGAGACTCGCTACAGAGTCGGATCCCGCTGTTCCTGAACCACTGGCTGCCGTGTGTCGAACCGCTCTCTACCGCGACCGCGCGAGACGATTCGAGTCTGTTGACGCACTCGCGGAGGCCGTCCGGAATTGGCAGCATCAGCGCGGGATCGAGAGGCAGATCGAGGCGCTCATACTTGACGCGCGTGCGAACTTGAAGGCCTCCGAGGGCGCCTCCGGCGAGACCCGCCTACACCAGCTGGGCCGAGTAGAGGCACTCGCAGACCGCATCCTGGGCCTCCGCGCGAATGATGAGGAAGCGGGCAGGCTCAAGTCCCGTGTTGCGGTAGATCGCACGGAGGCATTGCGGCAGCGGGACGCCGAGACGCGGCGCCGCACGGCTCGCCGGGGAGTCATGATCGGACTCCTGGTCGTGTCCCTCGTCTCGCTCGTCGCGCTGTTGTTCGTGGCCGACGAGAAGAACCAGAAGGGCGATGCCCTGCGACTGGCCCGTGCGCGTGGCCTAGTCGGCGCTTCCGCGGCGGCGCAGTCCGAGCATCCGCAACGCTCCCTGCTGCTCGCGCGTGAGGCCGCTAGGTTGAGCCGCGAACCCGAGGTCGTTTCGCGACTCCATGAGGCAGTCTTCCAGTCGGGAGTCCGGGGCATGGTGCGTTGGCATAGAGGCCCCGACCGAGTCTTTCCGGCACGTTCCGCCGCCGTGCTCTCTGCCAACGGCACCTTCTTCGTAACCGCGCTCGAGGACCATGACGCCCGACTCTGGGCTCGAGATGGTTCGACGATCGCAGACCTCTCAGGTCACAAAGAGGCGATCTTCTCTCTCGCGATCTCACCAGCCGGCTCGCGCATTGGATCGGCCTCGCTAGACGGAACGGCTCGGCTGTGGGACTCAAGCGGCAAGCCGATCGGCGTCCTCGGAAGGCACGAGCATCCGGTCGTACTGATCCGATTCCTCGATGAGGATCGGGTGCTCACCGCCGACGAGAAGGGCGCCGTCCATCTCTGGTCGATCGAGGGCGAGTCAATCGCGACGATCAAGGCGCACAAGAAGCCGGTCCTGGAGGCTGCCATCGCGCCATCCGCGGAGCGGATCGTGACTGCGTCGATGGATGCCAGCGCGCTTATCCTGGACTTCAGTGGCGCGCAGATCGCTTCGCTTGAGGGACACAAGGCAGATCTCATTGACGTGCAGCTGTCTCCAGACGGCACGCGTGTCGCGACAGCATCGGCCGATGGGACTGCACGGATCTGGAAACTAGATGGTGATCTGGCCCACGTGCTCACGGGGCACCAGGGTCCCGTTGCGACGGTGCGCTTCTCCGGCTCCGGCAAGGAGGTGTTGACGGCGTCTGTCGATGGCACCGCCCGGCTCTACCAGATTCCCAATGACGCCGATCGCGATGTCGCCGCATCCGTGACCTTTGGAAACGAGCATCTACCCCGCGCGAGCCGAGAGCCTGTCCGCTGCGCGATCTTCAGCGCCTCGGGACACCGGGTGGTGACGGGGATGGGGGACGGCACTCTGCGCGTCTGGGATTTGCGTGGGCGTGAGCTTCGAACGCTACGCGGGCACCACGCCGCCATCCAATCACTGGCGCTCTCAGCTGATGGTCAGATCATCTCGAGCTCCGACGACGGGACCGTTCGTTTCTGGGAGCCTCTCGTCGGTCAAGAGCGAACCCTCATCGATGGGGCCACTGGCTGTCGACTCGCTTCCTACTCGCCGACCGGGCGCTTCGTGCTGTTCCGGAATCAAGAGTCCGCGTTCCGAATCTACGACACCGACGATCGCGCCCTGTTGCAAGCCGAGACGAAGTCGATTGATCCTCAGTTCCTTCCCAGCGGGGAGTGGATCTTCCACTGTGAGCGCCGAGCGGCCTCAGGCGGCGGCGTGCTGCTCGACACGAGTGGGAACGAGGTCCTGCGAGTCGGAGGAAAGCCGGAACCGCCTTGGAAGACAGCTGTGTCTCCCGGCGGGGAGCGACTCTTGACGATGGGGCGAGCGGCAAAGGTCTGGACACGCCGGGGTGAGCTTCTGGCAACGCTCGAACCCCCGTCCGCGACCACCAGCCTGGCGGGTGCCGTATTCGCGCCTTCGGGTCGGCACGTATTCGCCTGGATACAGGGGCGGTTTGGCGTCGGCTACATGTTCGACGAGTCAGGCACGCGCCTCGCCGAGTTCAGAGGCCCACGCCGCACCTTCACGGAAGTGCGCTTCTCGCCAACGGGATCGGAGCTCCTGACTGCCTCCGAGGACCGCGTGCTTCGAATCTGGGGTCTTGATGGTACGGAGCGGGTCTCGGCGACGGGGCACGAGGGAATGATCCGCGGGGTCGAGTATGCTCCAGACGGCCGCTCATTCGTGTCCTGCGGGGAAGACCGCACGGTGCGGCTGTGGAACGCTACGGGCAGTCAGAAGGCGATCTTGCGTGGCCACACCGGAATCGTCTATGACGTCGCGTTCTCACCCAGTGGGGCGTTGATCGCCAGCGCGTCAGCCGACGGCACGGCCCGCTTGTGGACAGGCAACGGACAGGAGATGGCGGTGCTCCGAGGACACGCCGACGACGTCTTCACTGTCGCCTTCTCCCCGGACGGGCGGCGGCTGTTGACAGCATCAAGGGATGGGACGGCCCGTGAGTGGGTCCTCCCAATCGATGAACTGCTTGAGCTCGCCGCTGCGCGGTCCCTTCGAGAGCTCACCGAAGCTGAACGACGCCAGTACGCTCCCTTTCTCGGATCTGACTGATCCCCGCGTAGGCGTCCGTGAGTGTGGATACGCTCGCCTCGCGCGAAATCACTCTCGGGTCGAGCGCGTTGCCCCAGGTGGGCTGTCTTGGCTTGCCACCGCTCGGCGGCTGACGCGACCCGGGCTTCGCCGCTGCGGGGGGCGACGAGGGTGAGGCAGCGGGTGGGCGTGGACGCTCCCGTAGCTACGCAGGGGCAGCGCCGCGCCTCGTGGTCAGCCGCCGCGCTTCGGCAACCGCAGCGTGATCTCGCGCGGCTCTCCTTCGGTGATCTCCGTCTCGAGCAAGGTGACGAACGGCTCGTCGTACTTCCGAGACCATGTGAAGCGGAGGCGGCCGGGCAGCAGCCGACCCTCGAAGCGCCCGCTCTCGTCCGAGCGGCCGGAGCCCCAGGAGCGCCACGCGCCCGCCACCATCACGTCGATCCCAACGCGGGTATGCGGCGCGGGCTTGCCGTCTGCATCGAGAAGGAGCGTCTTCACCTGAATCCCCTCGATCAGCCGGAAGATCTGCTCCTTGGTCCCCTCGGACACCTCGACCACGAAGAACGCGCGGGGGAGCCCCTCCGCCTTGATCGAGATCACGGTCGTGCCGGCGGGCACGCGCTCGAGGGCGAACCGCCCATCCGCGTCCGCACGGGCGCGGTTCGGCATCATGCGGATGGAGGCCTCGGCGGCCGGCTCCCCCGAAGGCAGCAGCGCCCGTCCGCGAAGTGTGACGCCGGGGTCCAGGCGGATGTCCCCGAGGTCGAGGTCCGTCCCGTCCTTCGAGGCGACGTCGCGCACGACGGTGGCGTACTCGTCGAACTCGAAGGTGAAGCGCGTCGCCTGATGCCCAATCGCCTTGAGCGTCACCCGGCCCTCCTCCGTGTCCTCCGAGCTGCCGCTGCTCGTGCCGGGGACACCCGCGAGGGCTCGCCACACGAACACGGAACCGGTGTAGGGGCTGCCATCGGGACGCACGAACCGCAGCGTCGCCTTCGCCAAGCGATGGGCGACGACGGCGACACCCTTCGCGGGTGCTTCGACGACCGGCTTCCCCTCGATGCGCCACGCCTGGGAGAACAGCTCGAGCTCGTAGCTGCCCTTCGTGAGCGGACCGAGGTCGAAGCGTCCCTCGGCGTCGGTCTTCGCCTCCACGTGGTCGTAGCTCGTCCAGCCCGTCACCGGGTTCTCCACGTTCAGGGGTGTCGCTACGCGGACGCCTGCGACCGGTTCGCCCGCCGGAGTGCGGAGCGTCCCCCGGATGCGAACGCCCGGGTCCAGCTCGACCTCGAGCTCCGTCGTCTCGCCGCTCTTCAGGTCCGCAGCCGCGAACTGCTTGAGGTACCCAGGCGCCTCGATCGTGATCGAGGTGCGGCCTGCGACGAGCCCCGAGAATGCGAACCGCTCGCCGTCATTCGCGGCTTCGAGCTCCGGCGACGTCATGGCACTGCCCACCTTCACCTCGGCGACGGTGATGGCTTCGCCCTCGGGCGATCGGAGGCGGAGGGAGAGCCCCGCACCCGCGGCGAGCGTGACGTCGGAGCGCACCGCAGGCTCCGCCGCGGTCGGGGTGACCGGCGCTTCGGCAGTAGACAGTGCGTACCCCACCAGCTGGGCCTTCACGAGGTACTCGCGATCGATCTGCGCGCCCTCCACGCGGTAGCTGCCGTCATCCTCCGTGGTCGCCTGCAGGGCACGCTCCTGGCTTCCGTTGTCGCCACTGACCCAGCTCGTCGGCGACTTGAGCAGTTGGGGGACGTCCGTCGGGATCACGTAGACGGTGGCGCCCGCGGCGGGCTTGCCGTCGGGCGTCGTGACCCGCCCGCTGACCGACGCACCCGCGCGGAGACGAACCACGACGGGATCGGGATGAATGGCCCCGTCCATTGCCCGGATTCCCATGCGCGTCGTCTGGTAGCCCTCCGCCGATACGACGACCGTCGCCACCTTGGTGTCCGGGATCCCGCCCACGAAGAACTCACCC
>JASJAY010000077.1 GCA_030066775.1 Planctomycetota bacterium | reverse complement strand
GCGCACCTCGCCGCGCTCGCCGATCGCTTTCGCCGTCGCATCGAGGTCCGCGATGAACGGATCGCCAACCGGATCGTGAAGGTCCTTCACACGTACCCGTTCGCGGGCGCCGTCCGTGCGCCGCGAAGAGCACTCGCCGAACTCGACAGGGGACTCGACCTGGAGCTGGGCTTGCGCGTGATGGGTCGCGCGATCCATGCCGATCGCCATGGGCCCTGGCTCACGCGACGCGTGATCCATGCCGTGCACGACGCGATGCAAGACGGCGGCGCCGTGGACCTGCCGCGCGGACTGCGCGTACACGTTGCGGGGAAGCACGCATGGCTCACGTGGCGCACGCAACCGGAGTTGGGCATCCCGGTTCCTAGAGTCGACGTGGTCGATCTGGCAGATGCGTCGTTTTCGCGCTCCGCGCGACGTGCCGTGCTCGACGCGGACGTGCTCGGAGCGGCGCCCACGCTGCGGCTTCTGAAGAGCAACGACACCTTCGTGCCCTTCGGCAGCACGTCCGGTTGCGCGCGCAACGTCGTGCGCTGGCTGTCGAAGCAAGGCGTGCCGGCGTTCGCCCGGCGCGGCGTGCTCGTGCTCGAAGGAGACGCGGGCGTCGCATGGGTCGTCGGCGAACGCATCGACGCACGGCATGCGATCACACCTCGATCGCGATGCGCGGCGCGGGTCCGGCTACCGGACGACTAGCGCTACGACTCGCTGGCGTTCGCGTTGCCCGAGGGCTTCTCGCTCTCGCCCTTCTCTTCGTCGACCGGGTCGTTGAGCCCCTTCTTGAAGCTGCTGATGCCCTGGCCGAGGCTGCGAGCGACGCCGGGAAGACGGCGGCCGAAGAGCAGCAGGATGACCAGGAGGACGATGATCCACTCCCAGCCTCCCGGCAGGCCTGCCACCACGAGTTCCGTGCCGCGCATGTGTGCTCCTCGAATGCGTGAGTCGACAGTCTACCCAACCCCCACGGCAGCGCCCACGTTGCGGGGAGATTGCGGCGGCTCATGCTGAAGGCATACGAACGGGCCGCAAAGGAGATCTTTGCGGCCCGTCGGCGTTTTCGGAGCTTGGACGTGGGCCCTACTTGGGCAGGGCGGCCACCACCGAGCCATCGCTCGTGCAGGCGTAGATCGCGCCGTCCGTGCGGTTGGTCGGGATCAGGGCGAACATGCGCAGGTTGAGCTTCGCCTGCGCGGCGTAGCCCTCGGCGCTGTTGCGCAGCGTCACCTGGCCGTCGCGGCCGCGGGTGAGCAGCCACTTGCCCTTCATGCAGAGCGGGCGCCCGCCGTTCGGATCGGCGAAGAGCTCGCCGCCGGTCACGAGGTCGTGCGCGTGGAGGCCCTTGCGCGTGCGCGTGAAGATCGCGCCAACGAACTGGTCCACCTCGATCTCCGCCGCGCCCTCGACGCCGGTGGAGCGCTTGACCTTCTTCGTGCTGCCCAGGACCCAGGGACCGCGCTTCTTGATGGGCGCGTCCAGGCCCTTCATCCAGTTCACCTCGCCCGAGAGCAGGTTCAGGTTGTAGAGCAGGCCGTCGTGCGTGCCGACGATCACGTGCTCGGGCGTCACGACCGGGGCGCTGTCCACCGCACCCGAGAGGGCGGTGACCCAGTTCTCCTCGTTCGGCGCGGTGGCCGACGCGCGCAGCGCGGTGACCTTGCCGTCGTCGCTGGCGAAGACGAGCGTCTGGCCGTCCGGATCGAGCTGCGTGCCGCCGAAGATCAGGCCGGTGCCGTGGTAGCCCCACGTGCCGCGGCCCGAGATCAGGCTGACGGCTTCGACCGTCTTGTTGCTACGCGGGCTGCCGAGCGACGGGATGAACGCCGAGCTGCCGTTCGCCGAGATGCCCGACGAAGCGGAGAAGCGCAGCTTGCGCGGGAAGCGATCGCCCTGCGCACCGCTGCGGATGCTGAAGGTCTCGAGCCAGCATGCGCCGCCCGCGTCCTTCGTCAGGAAGACGTAGTCGCGTCCGCTCGCGGTGGGCGGCTGCGCCAAGCGATAGCGCAACGTGCTCACCCAACGCGGCTCGAGGTTGCGCCGGTCGAGGCAGTACACGCGACCCGCGGCACTGATGACGAGCAGGTGTCGATCCATCAGGTAGCAAGCAGCGACGGAAACCGGGCGACTCGTCGCCAGGTTGAACCGCACGATGTATGCCTCCCACGGCAGGCGCTCGAGCTGTCGCACACCGAGGTCGGCAAGCGAGCCCGCAGCGTCACCGCGCGGCTTCTTCAGGACGTGGCCGTCACCGGCGGCATCGGAGATCCCGAACATGCCGACGGCGAACGTCGCAACGATCACCAGCAGGAGGCCCCGGCGGGCCGAGAGAAACCCTCGCATGTGTGCTCTTCCCGCATCCAGCGGCCGCGGGCTGCCGCATGGAAGCTGTGGTGGAAACCGGTCTCTGGGAGGCACGCAACCGACACCGTGAAAACGCAACTGCGTCTCCCGGCGGGCCGGCCCCTCCAATACCTCCCAGAACGGCGGATCTTATAGGCGCCGGGGGTCGGAGTGTCAAGGTTCCGTGTAACGCGCGATCTCCTCCAAAGTCCCTTTCAGACAGGGAGTTAGGTACGACACCGGGTCGAGCGGTTTCGGTCCTCGTGCCCTCGATCGGTCTACAATCGGGGACTTCGATGCAACACGTCGTCGCTCGTCTCGAATCCAACCTCGCCGGCCTTGGAGGCCGCATCGAGCGCGCCCGCGAGCGGAGCGAGCACGCTGCCGAGGCGGTCGAGCTGCTGGTGGTGACCAAGAGCGCCCCCACGTGGCTGTTCCAGCCCCTGTTCGAGGCCGGCGTGCGCGCCGTGGGCGAGAATCGCGTTCAGAGCGCGGCGGAACGGCGCCCGGAGGGCCCCGCAGACTGGGTCTGGCACGGGATCGGCCACCTCCAGCGGAACAAGGCCCGGCGCGCCACGGAGGCCTTCGACGTCTTCCACGCCCTGGACTCCGTGCGCCTGGCGCGGCATCTGGGGCGGATCCTGGAGGAACGGGACCGCGTCTGGCCGGTCTACCTGCAGGTGAACGCCGCCGGCGACGACGCCAAGGGCGGCGCCTCGCCGGATGGCGCGCTGGCGTTCTTGAAGGAGGTGAGCGCCATCCCCCACCTCCGCGTGCTGGGCTTCATGACCATGGCGCGCCTGGGTGGTTCGAAGGCAGACGTCCGCTCCACATTTCGTACTCTGAGGCACGTGCGCGACGAGGCCCTCCGGCTTGGCGTGGGCCGGGAGCCTCCCTGCGCACTCTCCATGGGCATGACCGACGACTTCGACCTCGCGGTCGAGGAAGGCGCGACGATCGTCCGGGTAGGCCGGGCGGTCTTCCAGGGCGTGCCGATGGAGAAGGCCGAGGCCGAGCGTCTCGCCGCGACCCCGACGCCCGCCGACACCACCCCCCACTCGAACGAGGACCCCGCGTGAGCATCCGCATCCGGATCGAGCACGGCCAGGACGCCGGCAAGACCTGGCGCTTGAGCCAGCCGGGCGTCTACGTGATGGGGCGGCATACCGCCGTGAGCATGCGCGTGCTCGACATGAAGGTGTCGAAGGCGCACTGCGAGGTGCACCTGGTCGAGAAGAACGGCCACACCAACGCCGTGCTGCGCGACCTCGGCTCCACGCACGGCTCGCAGCTGAACGGCCAGCCGATCAACGGCGACAAGCCGCTGCGTCCGGGCGACGAGCTGCGCCTGGGGCTCACGATCCTGCGTGTGCTCTCCGACGGCAACGCGGACGAAGAGGCGAAGCCGACGGAAGGGCGTGCGCTCGATGAATCGAGCGTGCAGACGGCCGCCAAGGGCCGCAGCACCATCGACACGTCGTCTGCCCGCACGCTGCCGCCCGACGCGCTCGTCGGCAAGAACCTCGGCGGCTACCGCGTCGAGCAGAAGATCGGCAAGGGCGGCATGGGCGCCGTGTACCTGGCCGAGCAGGTGTCGCTCCACCGCAAGGTCGCGCTCAAGGTGCTGAGCGAGAAGTTCGTCACCGACGAGGCCTTCGTCGACCAGTTCCTGAACGAGGCACGGGCTGCCGGCGCGCTCAACCACCCGAACGTCGTGCAGGTCTACGACGTCGGCGAGGCCGAAGGGAACTACTACTTCTCGATGGAGTTCGTCGCCGGCGGCTCGATCGAAGAGAAGCTCAAGGCCAAGGAGGAGTACTCCTGGCAGGAAGCGCTCAACTGGTTCCTCGACGCGACGAACGCGCTCGTGTTCGCCCAGAAGCGCGACATCCTCCACCGCGACGTCAAGCCCGACAACCTGATGATCAGTGAGGACGGGAGCGCGAAGCTCTGCGACCTGGGTCTCGCCAAGCGGTCCGAGAACAAGGACCTGATGGACCAGGGCATCATCGGGACGCCCCACTTCATCTCGCCCGAGGCGATCCGTCGCAAGACGCGCGTGGACCACCGTGCGGACCTCTACAGCCTCGGCTGCACCTTCTACCGCATCCTCTCCGGCCGGAACCCCTACCCGGGGAAGACGGTCAAGGAGATCCTGCTCGGGCACCTGAACAAGCCCGTCCCCCATCTGAACGAGCAGAACCCCGCGATCCCCAAGGAGCTGGACGAGATCGTCTTCAAGCTCATGCAGAAGGACGCGGACGAGCGCTTCCAGACCCCGGACGAGCTGCTGGTCGCCCTCGACAAGGTCCGCGTCCGCCACGGCCTCGAGGCCCACGGCCTCGCGCCCAAGAGCGGCAAGCGCTGGATCGTGATCGCCGCCGTCGCGGTGCTCGTCGCCATCGGCGGCGTGATCTGGGCCGTGAACCAGGAGAGCGAGACGATCGAGGTCGAGAGTCCCGATGTGATCCGCCAGCGGGAGGAGAACGCCCGCCTGGAGATCATCAACCGGTACACGACCTATGCGACCCAGGCGAGCAGCGCGCTCGTTCCGATCCAGCAGGCCGTGAGCAACGTCAAGGTCGCCGACCCGATCGGCTTCTGGAAGGACGCCAAGTACGCCGCGCAGGCGACCGCGTTCGAGGCCTACGCCAAGACGTGGAACGAGAAGCTCGCGGAGTTCGACGCCGAGAAGGCGAAGTTCAAGCACGGGGCCATCGTCGGGAAGATCGACGAGGTCTCGACCGCCGTGCGCGAGAAGGTCGCCACCGCCACCAAGGAGGCGGAGACGATCCGCGGCACGATCAAGCGCCGCAAGGCCACGGAGCAGCAGGAGAAGGAGACCCGCGAGCAAGCGCTCAAGGACATCACGGCCGCGCTCGACAAGCGCAAGGGCGAGCTCCAGACGCTCTATGACGACGGCGCCAGCGACTTCTCGAAGTGGGTTGCCCTCGCGGCGACCCTGACCGATGACGCCGATGCGGCCGCCGCGAAGGTCAAGGAGCTGGTGCAGCCGCTCTTCGATGCCGCCGTGGTCTCGGGCGAGCCGGTGCTCGACTGGGACAAGGATGTCCAGCCCTTGATCGAGAAGCGGTTCAAGCCGGCCGGCTTCAAGCGCTGGATCGAGACGCCGCCCACGACGATCCTGACCAAGAACAGCCAGGCCATCGTCCAGGGCCGCAAGCTGACGCAAGCCGACGGCGACGCGACGCCCGAGTCGCTGCAAGCCGGCGTCGAGTTCCTCGACAAGTGGCTCGCGCAGCTGCCCGAGGATCCGCAGCCCGCCGAGCTCAAGGTCAGCAAGGCCATCACGGACGCACGCAGCACGGCCACCGAGGTCAAGCAGGAGTTCGAGACGAAGCGCAAGGAGCTGATCGCGCTCCGCCTGCTCGTCGACCGGCTGCGCTATCACCGCATGATCCTCGAGGTGCGTGCCCCGCTCGGCTACGGCAACGGCTCGTGGTTCCAGTTCCAGCACTCCCAGAGCGAGATCCGCATCAACCGCTGGAACGAGCTCTTCGAGACGCCGAAGTACAAGGCGCTCGGTCAGATCTGGGCGCGCGACTCCGCGGCGATCAAGCGGCTCTTCACGCGCCTGAAGGCAAGTTGGGACGCCGACAAGTGGGGTGGCGACCGCAACGTCGTGTTCGTGGACGACGACGGCATCGAGCAGAAGTGTCGCTGCCAGTCGGTCGAGCTCGACCGCATGACGGATCGCAAGGACGTGATCCTCTTCGAGCAGCTCGGCCCGCGCCGGGTGCTCGACAGCGTGCTGCACTCGAAGAACAGCCGGGACGAGCTCGAGCCGCGCTTCGCGTTCGAGGGCGACGACTTTCGCGGCCTCGCGCTCATGGCCGAGCTCGCGACGGACTTCGAGCGCGCCGGCGAGTGGTGGGCGAAGTACAAGGCGACCGTCGCCGCGGACTCCGCGGAGGCGGCCGACGCGGCGCACCACCTCGCAGCACTTCCGGCCGAGAAGACGGCCGGTGAGGTGTGGGCCTTCGTGCAGAGCAACCGCCGCAACGTCTCGGCCGCGATGGACCAGTTCGACCCGAAGAAGCGCAGCGTCTCCGACGACGAGTGGCGCGAGTTCCTGGACGAGCAGCGCAAGCTGAACGAGCGCATCGGCCAGATCCAGGAAGGCCAGGAGCGCTTGGCGCTGGACCCCGCGATCGCGAAGTCCGTCTGGGGCGCCTCGCTCCGGGAGCTCCCCCATCCCGCTGCCGCCTACGCCGGCGACGAGATCGAGAAGGCGATCCACGACAAGCTGATCGAGAAGGCCTGGAAGCAGGCCTTCAAGGGCGAGGCGTTCCCGCGCTAGCGATGCCGTCCTTCGCGGAGGCTCGCAGTCCGGGACCCGACGGCCCGCGCACGCACGTCCATCTGAAGGTGGTCCCCGGCGGATCCCGGGACGCGCTGGACGGCCCCCTGGGCGACCGGCTGAAGGTGCGCGTCAGCGCGCCGCCCGAGGGCGGCAAGGCCAATCGGGCCGTGCTCCGGCTCCTGGCCGACGCATTGGGGGTCTCCGTCCGGGCGCTCGCGATCGTCCGCGGGGCCGGAAGTCCTCTCAAGACGGTCGAAGTGAAGGGGCTCGGCGCCGACGATGTCGGTCGCCTGCTGTACGGATGATGCCATGGCCAAGAAGCCGCCCGCCCGCATCGGAATCCTGCTCTCCGGCACCGGAAGCACGTTCAAGAACCTGCTCGATCACATCGAGTCGGGCGACCTCGCTGCCGAGATCGTGATCGTGCTCAGCGACCGCGAAGGCGCGAAGGGCCTCGACTACGCGCGCGATCGGGGCATCCCCGTCGCCGTGGTCAGCCGCAAGGCCTACCGCGGCCTCGAACGCTACTCCCACGCGATGGAAGAAGCGCTGCGCCCCTACGCCCCCGACTGGGTGCTCAACTGCGGCTTCCTCACGATCTACCAGGTGCCGTCGGATCTCGTGGGCCGCGTGCTGAACGTGCACCCGAGCCTCCTGCCCGCGTTCGGCGGCAAGGGCTGCTACGGCCACCGCGTCCACGAGATGGTGATCGACAAGCAGGTGCGCTACTCCGGGTGCACCGTGCACTTCGCGACGGACGACGTCGACGAAGGGCCGATCATCGACCAGATGGTCGTCGAGGTGCTGGAGGGCGACACCCCGGACACGCTCGCCGAGCGCGTCCAGGCCGCCGAGCGCGAGCTCTATCCGCGCGTCGTGAAGGACGTGATCCAGGGCAAGGTGCGCATGGAGGGCGGTCGCACCGTCCGCAGCTGAGTCGACGCGGATCCACAGGCCGCCGATGCGACCTCAGCGGATCCAGTCCTCGACCTCCGGTCGATCGGCGGCGCGCACGCGCAGGAGCCAGTTGCGCCACGCGTCGCGGCGCTGCTTCCCGTCGCCCACGCGCTGGTACGCGCCGTAGGCGTAGAGGTGCCGGCCTGCCTCGACCCAGCGCTTCTGGGTGGTGGACGCCCCGGCAAGCAGCGGGTCCTTCGCCGGCGGCACCGCCGCGTGCATCTCCTCGAAGAACGCGAGCAGCGCCTTGCCCGTGAACGCCCGCTCCCGCTTGGCCTTGCGCGCGCGCTCGTGCACCGGCGCCAGGAGCTCGATCCACGGCTGGGCGTCGGTTGTCCGCCGCACGTCCTTCAGGCGCTCGAACGCGCCGCTGAGGTGCCCCGCGTAGAGCTGGAAGCCGATCGAGGAACCGCCCGCCTCCGTGCCGAGCCAGCCGCGCCGCGCGGCCTCCTCGTAGCGCGCTTGGAACGCGCCTGCGTCGAGCACGGGCGCGATGTCGCCGCGGTCCTCGTGCCCGACGAGCGCCACGATCGGCCGGTGGTCGAAGAAGTCGCCGCGCCAGATGCCGGCTTCCCGGAACACGGACTGGAACGTCGCGGCGATCGTCTCGAACTCCTCCTCGGAGAGCTGGTAGAGCGGCAGCCACTGCGCGTAGATGCCGCCGGGACGCAGGCGCTTGCGTGCTGCCCACAGCTGCTCGCTGTTGAACACGGCCCCCACCCCCCGCTTCCACGGCAGGAACAGGTCCCCCACGATCACGTCGTACGTCTCGCGCGTGCCGCGCAGGATCGTGCGCGCGTCCTCGACGCGGATCGTGACGCGCTCGTCCTCGAAGAGCCCGTGGGTGAGATGGTGCGCGGCGAAGTGCTCCTTCGCCGCCGTCACGACCTCGGGCACGAGCTCGGCCACGGTGATCGAGTCCACGTCGTGCAGCACGGCGCCGCCGGCCGTGATGCCGGTGCCGAGCCCGATGAAGAACACGTCCTTCGGGTCGGGGTGGATGAGCAGCGGGATGTGCGCCTGCAGGTGCTCCCAACGTGGGTCGGCCGTGCCCCCCAGCGCATAGCCGCGGTTGATGCGCAGCTTCTTGTGGATGCCGCGCCGCGAGACGGTGACGGTGCCGCCGCTGCCGTGATAGACCTCGATCAAGCGCTCCTTCGACGGCACGAGGCCCTCGCGCGCCTGCAGCACCGAGAGCCCGAGCCCCACGCCCACGATCGCGACGAGCGCGCCCGTTACGGCGAGGCCGCGTTGGGTGCGCTGGCGCACCACCACGAGCGCCGCGGCCGCGTAGAGGACGGCGACGGCCGAGGCCGCGACGCGCGGGCCCACCAGCGGACCGATCAGGAAGCCGGCAGCAAACGCGCCGAGGATCGCCCCCACCGTGTTCCACGCCACCAGCCGCCCGAGCACGGCGGCGGGCGGCACCCGGCTGCGGCCGACCTTCGGTGCAAGGTGCATCACGAAGGGGAACACGGTCCCGATGGCGAGCGCCGCGGGCCCCAGCACGATCAGCCCCTCGGCGAAGACGCTCCAGACATAGGCCGTGAAGCCATCGCCCGAGCGCAGCACCCACCCGCCCTCGTGCACCACGTCGAGCCACGTGGGCGTCCAGGCCACGAGCCCGGCCGAGAGCGCGAGCAGGGTCACGAGCGTTCCCCTGAGGCGCCGCGTGCGCATGAGGCGGCGTGCGAGGAGGGCGCCGCCGCCGAGCGCGAGCAGCACCACGACGAGGATCAGCCCGAACGTGTACACCGAGTTCTGCAGGTGGATCGCGAGCTGGCGCGTCCAGAGCACCTCGAGCGCAAGCGCACCCAGACCGGACAGGAAAGCCAGGACGACGAGGCCACGCGGCAGGGTTCCTGCGCCGCCCTGCGCGGGAGCGGCACGCCACGGACCGCGCGTGGCCGGGAGCCAGTCGCCGACCCAGGCGAGCACGGCGACGGCGGCGCTCGTCGCCATGGCGAGGCCGTACTGCGCACGAAAGCCGATCGCGGCGGGCAGGACGAACGCGGCGAGGAAGGCGCCCGTCGCGGCGCCGAGCGTGTTCAGCGCGTAGAGCAGCCCGGCCGAGCGTCCCAGCGCGTCGCGCTCGCGGGTGAACGCCTCGCCCAGCACGGGGAAGGTGCCCCCCATCAGGAACGCCGCCGGCAGGAGACACACGAGGGCGAGCCCGAGCTTGATGGCGGTGAAGAGCCAGGACCCGGGGCCGGCGTAGGCGTAGAGGTCCGGGAGCCACGACGCGTAGAGCACGATGATGTACAAGGCGCCGAGCGCCGCGACGACGATGCCCAGCTCGAGCAGCGCGAAGGTCACGAGGGGTCGGCGCAGGGGCTTCTTGCGGCGCCCGAAGGCCCAGCCGCCGAGGGCCAACCCTGCGAAGAACGCCGTTAGCGTCGCGCCCGCGGCCTGAGCGGTGTTGCCGAAGAGCAGGCCGAGCTCGCGCATCCAGACGACCTGGTACACGAGCCCCGCCGCGCCCGAGGCGAAGAAGAGAACGCCGTACAGCGTCGCGCGCGCCCGTCCCGGCACGGCGCAGTCCCTACCGTCGTCCCGGCAAGAGGTTGCGCAGGACGAGCCAGACCATGCTGGGGCTCTCCGCCATGCGCCGGCGCAGGTAGGCCGTGGCGTCGTCCCAGTTGTCGGCGAAGGGTACGTAGAGGCGTACCGGCAGCATGGTGCCGAACGCGTTGTTCCGCATGCGCTCGATGAACGTCATGCGGGGGACGCCCAGGAGCAGCTGCAGCTCGCAGCGGTCCGGCGCCTTGGGCGCCACCTCGCGCAGGAAGCGCTCGAGGTAGCGCTCGTCGTGGGTGGCGAACTCGACCTTGACCCCCTGGTCGAGAAGCTGATCCGCCGCCGTGAGCATGGCCTCCTTCATCTCACGCTTGTCCTGCATCGCCACGTCCGCGGGCTCCGGGTAGATCCCGATCACGAGGCGCAGGCGCATGCCCTCGGGAATGCGCGCGAGGTCCTTCGGCGTGCGGTACAGGCGCGTCTGGAGCACCGTGCCGACGTCGAGGCCCCTCTGATAGAGGTCGACGGCCAGGTCGATCGTGTAGTCGGTGTAGCGCCGGTCCTCCATGTCGATCGTGAGCGCGACGCCGCGCTGATCGGCGTACTCGGCGAGCTCCGTGATGGGCCCCGTGGCGTCCTCCATCGCCTCCACGGTGAAGGCGGACGGCTTGAGCGAGACGGAGGGCAAGGCCGAGCCCCAGGGGCGGTAGCCCGAGCGCTGGAAGCGGCTGTCGTCGGCCACCGCGTCGATCGTCCGGCGGTACATCTCGATGTTCGAGCGCACCTCGTCCGCCTCGCGGACCTCCTCGCCCAGGAGATCGAGGGTGGTCAAGATCATCTGGTCGTCGATCAGGCGGCGGGCCACCCGGAGCGCCTCGTCCAAGGACTCCCCCGCGACGTACGGCCGCGCGAACACGCGGACGAGGGGACCGGGAACGAGGTGGGCCAGCATGGGCGCGGATTCTACGCACAAGTGCCCTCCCCTTCGCCTGGGGGCCCGGACGGACCGGCCCGTCCCGGCCGGTTCCGCGGACGGTCGCCCTCCGCCTGTAGAACCGGCCCGGAACGCCCGACTCACGGAGGGAGGGCGCGGATCGCGGTCTGCCCGCGCTCCGGCCCCGGAAACCAACGAGGAACGCCACCCCGGCCCATGGCGAAGAAGAAGGTCGAGTACGACGAGAGCACGATCCAGACGCTCGACGCGCTGGAGCACATCCGCCTGCGTACCGGCATGTACATCGGGCGCATCGGGGACGGCTCGCACCCCCAGGACGGCATCTATGTGATGCTGAAGGAGGTCGTCGACAACAGCATCGACGAGTTCATCATGGGTGCCGGCAAGCGGATCGAGATCTTCCGCGACGAGAGCGAGGTCACGATCCGTGACTTCGGCCGCGGCATCCCGCTCGGCAAGGTCGTCGAGTGCGTCAGCCAGATCAACACCGGCGGCAAGTACAACGACGACGTCTTCCAGTTCTCGGTCGGCCTGAACGGCGTGGGAACCAAGGCGGTCAACGCCCTCTCGGCCGAGTTCAAGGTGTGCAGCTGGCGTGACGGCAAGTTCCGCGCGGCGGGCTTCAAGCAGGGCAAGCTCGTCGGCGAGCGCAAGGGCAAGCAGGCGGCGGAGAAGAACGGCACGCTCATCGCGTTCCGCCCCGACCCCGAGATCTTCGGGGAGTTCGACTGGCACGAGGACTACGTCCACGAGCGCCTGCGCTACTACGCCTTCCTCAACGCCGGCCTGACGCTCGTCTACAACGGCACGCGCTTCCACAGCAAGCACGGGCTCGCCGACCTGCTCGCCCACGAGATCGGCGAGGCCCGGACCGTCTACGACGTCGCCCACTTCAAGCAGGACCGGCTCGAGTTCGCCTTCACCCACACGGGCGCCTACGGCGAGAACTACAAGAGCTTCGTCAACGGCCAGTACACGAACGACGGCGGCACGCACCAGAGCGCCTTCCGCGAGGGGCTGCTCAAGGGCGTCAACGAGTTCGCGGGCAAGAACTACGCCGGCGAGGACGTGCGCGACGGGCTGATCGGTGCCGTCGCGGTGAAGCTGCAAGACCCGGTCTTCGAGAGCCAGACGAAGAACAAGCTCGGCTCGACCGAGGTGCGCTCGTGGATCGTCAAGGCGGTCCGTGAAGCCGTCGTGCGCTGGTGCCACGAGAACCCGAAGGCCTCCGAGCAGCTGCTCTCGAAGGTCAAGGCCAACGAGCGCATCCGCAAGGAGCTTGCGGCGGTCAAGAAGCAGGCGCGCGAACGGGCCAAGAAGGTGGCGATCCGCATCCCCAAGTTGATCGACTGCCGGCAGCACTTCAACACACCGCGCAAGAAGCGCGCGGACGAGTCCACGATCTTCCTGACGGAGGGCGACTCGGCGGGCGGCGCGATGGTCCAGTCGCGCGACGTGGAGACCCAGGCGATCTTCAGCCTGCGCGGCAAGCCGCTCAACTGCTACGGCCTCAAACGCGACACCGTCTACAAGAACGAAGAGCTCTACAACATCATGCGCGCGCTCGGGCTCGAGGACGGCCTCGACGGGCTGCGCTACAACCGCGTGGTGATCGCGACGGATGCCGACGTCGACGGCATGCACATCCGCAACCTCTTGATCACCTACTTCCTGACCTTCTTCGAGCCGCTGGCCGTGCACGGCCACCTCTACCTCCTGGAGACGCCGCTCTTCCGGGTGCGCAACAAGAAGGAGACGCGCTACTGCTACTCCGAGAAGGAGCGCGACGAGGCGCTGGAGGCGCTCGCGAACCCGGAGGTCACGCGCTTCAAGGGCCTGGGCGAGATCAGCCCCCGAGAGTTCAAGCAGTTCATCGGCGACGACATCCGGCTCACGCCCGTCACGGTGGGCAGCGTCGGCGACGTCGGCAAGTCGCTCGCGTTCTACATGGGCAAGAACACCCCCGAGCGCCGCGCCTTCATCGAGAAGAACCTGATCACGGACGTGTAGAGGGAGAGAGCGAGAGACGATGGTCAGCCTCAGCGACCTGATGAGGCAGAACTTCCTCGAGTACGCGAGCTACGTGATCGTGGACCGCGCGATACCCGAGGTGCGCGACGGGTTGAAGCCCGTGCAGCGACGCATCCTGTCCACGCTGCGCTCGATGCACGACGGCAAGTTCCACAAGGTCGCCAACGTCATCGGCGAGACGATGAAGCTCCACCCCCACGGCGACGCCTCGATCGGCGATGCGCTCGTGGTGCTCGCGAACAAGGAGTACTTCATCGAGCGCCAGGGGAACTTCGGCAGCGTCATCACGGGGCACCCGGCCGCCGCCGCGCGCTACATCGAGTG
>JASJAY010000212.1 GCA_030066775.1 Planctomycetota bacterium | reverse complement strand
CGCGCGCTGTGTCTCGTCGCGCTCCTCGGCCTCCTTGCTGGCCCCGCTGCCTCCGAGGAAGAGCTGTCTGCGGAGGACGCGAAGGAGATCGCGCGCGCCGACGCCCTCGTGGACCGGGTCGTCGAGCTCTACATGGAGGCGCGGTACGAGGAAGCAGTGCCCCTCGCGCGCGAGGCGCTCGCGATCGCAGAGCGCATCTACGCCGAGGACGATGCCCGTCTCGCCTACTACCTCTTCAATACGGCGTCACCGGTTTCGGCCGCAGGCGACTTCAAGACGGCGCGACCTCTTCTCGATCGCGCGCTTGCCCTGCTCGAGGCGGAAGAGGTCAAGGACGAACTCCTGATCTCATCGGTTCTCAACGACTTGGCGACGGGGCTCCAACGCACCGGGAACGCGCAGGCGGCGTTGCCCCTCGCCCAGCGAGCTCTTGCGCTGCGTGAGAAGCTGCTCGAGCCGCACGATCGGCGTGTTGTACAGCTGGTGAACAACCTGGGGACCGTCTTCCGAGCCGTCGGTCAACTCAAGCCTGCATTGGCGCATTTCGAACGGGCGCTCCTCGGCTATCAGAAGGACCCGGGTCCCGAGAGCTTCTCCTTCGCCTTGACGCTCAACAACATCAGCACCGTGAAGCGCGAGCTGGGTGACGCAAAGGGGGCGCTGGGCGCGGCTGAGCTGTCGCTCGCACTCTACGAGAAGTTGGGCAGCGGTGACCATCCCGCGGCCGCCCGAGTCCTGGTCAACAGAGGCCTCGCGCTGCGCGATCGCGGCAGGCTTGACGAGGCCCTGCGGGACATGAAGCGCGCAGTGTCGATCTACACGGAGTCCTATGGGCCCGACCACGAGCAGACGGGCGAGTCCCACCACAACCTGGCGGTCGTGTTGCAGAGCAGGGGTGACTACGAGGGTGCACGTGAGGCGTTCGAAACGTCGCTGGCCGTGCTGAACAAGACCATCGGGGCATCCCACCCGCGCTCGGCAATGACCCTCGCTCAACTCGGATTCGTGCTCGTCGCACTCGGCGATACGGGGGCCGCAGAGGGCATCTTCCGTAGAGCGCTTGCCCGCTGCAAGGAGGCCCTGCCGGCCGGCCACCCCTGGATCGGCCACATTGCGATGGTCCTAGGGAACCTACTGGCGTCCCAGGGCAAGGTGCAGGAAGCACGACTGCTGTGCGAGTCGGCGCTTCAGACGTTCGAATCTGCGTACGGCAGGCCCCACTCCCTCATCCGCCAGTGCCTGGCGATCCTCGGTGGCATGCTGCGCGGCCTGGGCGACTACGAGGGCAGCAGGGCATACCTCGAACGTGCCGTCGAAGTGAGCACGGTGGTGCATGGACCAGAGGCCCCGAACACGGCCGCGGCGATTGTCGAGCTCGGAAGCACGATTCTGCGCCAAGGCGATCTGGCGACTGCGCTGGCCACGTATAGGCGCGCACAGACAATCTTCACCAAGCGGAACACGAGCGGCGCGCTGAACTGGGCCGAGGCCACGTGCGCCCACAACATTGCCTTCGTGCTTCGTGATCTCGGTGACCTGGAGGGTGCGCATGAGAACGCGGAGCGCGCAGTGTCTCTGTTCGAGCAGGCGGTGGGCACGGAGCACCTCGAGCTTGCAAGCGCCCTCGACACGCTTGGCGCCATCCTGGGACGGCTCGATCGGCCCGCCGATGCAAAGCCCCACCTCGAGCGCGCATTGGCGATCCGCGAGAAGCTGCTCGGTCGAGAGCACCTGACCACGGCCTACAGCTTGAACAACCTGGCCGATCATCAGTTCACCGCGGGCGCGTACGCCGACTCGCGTCGGCTGAGCGAAGAAGCACTCGACATCATCTTGCGCTCGGCACGGAAGAGCGCGACTGGGCTGGAGGAGGCGAGACGCGTCGGATTGGCCGCGCACATGCGCCAAGCCATCTACAACTGGGTGGCCTTTTCGCGCGAGTGGCCCGAGGCCGCCTACGGACCCGTGCTCCGCATGAAGGGGCTCGCCGCACGCATCACGATCGAGGAGCGGCGCGTGGCACGCCGCGCCCCGGAGTCGCTGCGCGAGCAGATCGACCGGCTGCGAACCCTCAACCAGCGCATCGCGCGTCTTGGGGAGGCTGTGCCGACGAACGCGCGGCTGCGCAAGCAATGGCGCACGCGGTATGCGGACGTCTCCAAGGAGCGTGACCTGCTTGCGCTAGAACTCGCGCACGATCTGGCCGCGCAGCGCGGAGCAACGGATGACGCCGACCTGACCCTCGCGAACCTGCAGGCGCGCCTGGGGCCACACGACGCGTTCGTCGACACGCTGCGCGTCAAGGAGCACTACGTAGCGTGGGTCGTCCGGAAGACGGGCCCCGCCGTCCAGATCGATCTCGGCCCACGCCAGCCGATCCGGAGCCTGATCGAGCGACTGCAGTACAGCCTGCGCACGGGGGCGTCCGGCGAGCGGGGCGGGCGCGCTCCGCGCGGCAGCGAGAAGCCCGCGTCCTGGGAGCAGGTCGCGCAGAGGCTGGGGGACGCCGTCCTCGGACCGCTCGTCCCCCACCTGGGCAAGGACGTCGAGCGGCTGATCCTCTGTCCCGATGGGATCCTGGCATCGGTGCCCTTCGCCTTGCTCCCGGGGCGCAAGGAGGGTGCCCGGCTCATCGACGAAGTCGAGATCGAGTGGGTCGCGCTCGCCTCGGACCTGATCGGCCCCGAGGCCGAGTTCAGCGCGAAGGCCAACGCACCGAGCTTCCTCCTGGGCGCCGTGGACTACGACCACGCGGCGGCGAAGTCGGCCGCGGCCGCGCCAGCCGCGAAGCGCTCGTCGGCGCCCGGCGGTGCGGGCCCCTTCGAGCCGCTGCCGGGAACCGCCGCGGAAGTCGCTGCGTTGCGAAAGCGGCTCGGGAAGGGCGTCGTCGTGCGCACCGGCGCGGACGCAACGGAACGGTCCCTTCGCGAGCACACGGCGAAGGCCCGCATCGTGCACCTGGCTACGCACGGATTCGTTCGCTCCGACCTTCGCTCAGCGCTTGAACCCGCTGCAGAGGAGATGGCCACGTTGAATGCCAGCCAGAGACGGCAGCTCTCGGGCTGGGACCCGATGCTGCTCGCGGGCCTTGCGCTCAGCGGGGCCAACGACCGCAAGGGCGGCCATGGCGACGACGGCATCCTCACAGCACAGGAGGCGTCGTACCTCGACCTCGACGCCTGCGAGCTGGTCGTGCTCTCCGCCTGCGACACGGCGCGGGGCGAAGTGATCTCGGGCGAGGGCGTGCGCGGGCTCGTCTTCGGGTTCCGGATGAGCGGGGCACAGCAGATCGTGGCCAGCCTCTGGCCGGTCGACGACGAAGCGACGCAGCTCCTCATGGGCCGGTTCTACGAGCGCTACCTGGATGCGAAGGCGCCCGTCAGCGCGGCCGAGGCCCTGCGCGCCGCCTCGATCTGGCTACGCGACGAGGCCGTAGGCAAAGGCGGGCGTCGCTTCGCGCATCCGCGCTACTGGGCTGCGTTCGTTGCGTACGGCAACTAGCTTGGCTTACGTGCGCGCGTAGACGTCGTCCATGCGCTTGGCGATCTCCGTCAGGCGTGCCTCGTCGCCGCCGCGCACCTCGGCCGTGCCCCAGCCCGTCCAGTCGATGGCGGCGAGCGCCTTGTTGAGCTCGGCCCAGTCGCCGTCGCCGTCGCCGATGTCGGCCTGGAAGCCCTTCCAGAGCCCCTCGTCGTTGCTCTTCTTCCGGCTGAAGTCCTTGATGTCGAGCTTCTTGAGGCGCTTGCCGAGCGCCTCGACCCAGTCCTTCGGCCAGCCGTAGCGAACGATGTTGCCGATGTCGAGGTACCAGCCGACCCATGGGCTCTCGAGCTCGTCGAGGTAGCGCGCAGCCTCGAGCGGACTCAGCAGGAAGTTGTTCCACACGTTCTCGATGGCGATCGTGATCTCGAGCTCGGCGGCCAGGGGCAGGACCTTCTTGATTTCCGCCTGCGAGCGCTCGTAGGCCTGCTTGTAGGAGACCCGCCCGTTCACGACGGCCGGCACGAGGAGTACCGTGGAGCCCCCGTACAGTTTGCAGTCCCGGATCGCAGTCTCGAGGCCCTTCACGCCTTCGGCACGCACCTCGGGGTTGGCATCGGAGAGGGTCTTGCGCCAGTGAACCGAGTTGACGACGCCATGGATCGGCAGCCCGACCTCGTCGCGCGCGGCGAGGACCTCGTCCTTGTCGAGGCCGGAGGGCGCGTCGAGCTCGATGCCGTCGAAGCCGAGCTTCTTGACGAGCGCGAACTTGTCCTTGACCGAGCCCTTGATGCCGACCATGCCGAACTTGACGGCCTTCTTGATCCGCTCGTTCTCGGCGAGAGCCCTGGGCATGAACGTGGCCATGGCCGCTGTGGCGGCGGCGCCGGCCAAGACGGTGCGGCGTGTCAGCGAGTTCGCGCTCTGCATCCCTTCGTCCTCCTCTTGCTGCTCGTCCTGCCGGCGTGCGGGGACGACGAGGGCCCCCAGCGCTTCGAGTTCGAGCGTGTGCTCATGGGCACGCCGATGCGCGTCGCACTCTACGCACCCGACAAACAGACGGCAACGGCGGCGGTCGAGGACACGTTCGCCCGGGTGGAGCGCATCGAAGCCGCGATCAGCAGCTGGCAGGAGGACAGCGAGGTGCGCCGGTTGGAGCGCCGCGACTGGTCGGGTGGCGATCCGGTGCAGATCTCGGGCCCCGTGTACTGGTGCATCCGGATCGGGCTCGAGTTCGCGAAGGAGAGCGAGGGCGCGTTCGACGTGACCGCACAGCCGCTGATCGCCCTGTGGCGCAAGGCACGGAAGACGCGCGAGCTCCCGAGCGCCGAAGCGCTACGCAAGGCCCGATCCCGCGTCGGCAGCTGGCAGGTGAACCTCGACGAGCGGATGTTCGAGATCTCGCTTCGTCCGGGCGTGCGCTTCGACTTCGGCGCCGTCGGCAAGGGGTTCGCCCTGAGCGAAGCGGCCAGCGAGCTGTCCGAGTGGCAGCTCCCGTCCTACATGATCCAGTTCGGCGGCGAGATCGCCATCGGCAAGCCGCCGCCCGGCCGCGTCGGCTGGCGCGTGCAGGTGCCCGGCTGGCCGGAGGTGCTCGAGCTGTCGAGCTGCGCCGTGGCGACCTCGGGCAGCAGCGAGCAGTACGTCGAGATCGACGGCGTGCGCTACGCGCACGTCCTGGATGCGCGAACCGGCAT